>CALFHQ010000837.1 GCA_937876385.1 uncultured Pseudomonadota bacterium | reverse complement strand
CGGTCCAGAAAAGCAACCTGATGTCATCTTCGTCGACTTTCTTCAATTCGGTTTTGATGGAGTCGAGGGTCCCCTCCTTCAACGCCTTTGCGAGGCCCGGGTATTCAAGGCTGAGCCCCTTCATCCCGTACCCCTTCCCTCTCTTGTACATGACTTGCGCCCAGGTGCGGTCGTGGTCATCAAGGAAGGTCTGGGCAAAAGCGCAGTTCATCTCGGCCCCTCTTGAAAGGAGGGCGACGTTCTCTGGAGAGGAGACCAGAAATCCGTCCAGCATCTTCATCAAAGCCGGGCCGGCCTGTCTGGCGTACGTCGGACTCTCTTCGGCGAAAAAGGAGGTCTTCATGTCGTCCATGCTACCAACCATGTTGTTGGCGATCATTTTCGAGCTGATGCATGATGACATCGAGACCAGAACACAAACGAGCAACCAGAGACGATTCATATCACCCTCGATTCAGATTTTGACAGGGGTCAGTATGCAGGGTTTGAAAAGGCCAGTCAAGGCAAGCCTCGAGTGCTTCGGGCCTTATCCGACCGGATCATTTGGGTTCCAACACGGGATGGACAAACCGTCTGCTAGAGACCATATTGAAAAGAGTGTCGACAACCTGGAGGTGCGGCAATGAGACCACGAGAGGGCAGATGGACGACCGCTACCATGGCAGCTTTCTGGATGATCCTGGGACTCACGGCCTGCTCCAGTGGGAACGATGTGACTTTGGACATGGGAGACGATGTCCAAATGAATGATTCGGAAGAGGACAATGAGAGCAACGATTCGACGTACCTGCTCCCTTGCCGCAGCGACGGGGATTGTATCAACGGTTTGTGCCTTGAGACCCCGGACGGCGCTCTTTGCTCTGGTCCCTGCTTTGATCCTGTTGCGGACCTCGATGGAGACCAATTTCCTGACTGCGTGGACGGTGACCGGGACGGCGACGGACAAGACAACGAATTGGACAACTGCCCGGACACGGCCAACGCGAACCAGGACAACCAAGACGGTGACGACGAGGGAGACGCTTGTGATCTCGACGACGACGGCGACGGAGTTCCCGACTTCATCGATTGCAGGCCCATGGACCCTTCCATATCTCCAATCAACCCGGAGGAGTGCAACGGCGAGGACGATGATTGCGATGGGTTCATAGACGAGATCTTCCCAGACGCAGACGGCGATGGGGAAGCAGATTGTATGGATGCAGACGACGACGGTGACGGCATTCCAGACGTCGAGGACAACTGTCCAGTGCAACCGGGAAGTGCGGACCAGACCAACTCCGACGACGACACAATTGGCGACTGGTGCGACCCGGACGACGACAACGACGGAGTTCTTGATGAAAGCGACAACTGCCCTCTCGTGGCCAATCCAGAGCAGTTGAACGGAGACGGCGACTCTTTCGGGGATGCTTGCGACTTGTGTCCCAAGATTCCTGACTCCGGAGTGGACACGGACCTGGACGGAGTTGGAGACCCTTGCGACGCATTTCCCAACGACGGTACTTCGTGGCTCGACTATGACGAGGACGGAATCGGAGACCAGGAAGATGCCAACACCTTTGACTGGGGCAAGGTTGTCGTGAACGTGGCAGAAGACTCCTACATGCCCGCCGAGGAACCTGGGGACATCCCCGGAGACCTCTGGCCGATCTTCCGTCACGACTGGAATCACAGCGGTCTCAGTACCTCCGAGGGAAATCTGGGGGCACCGGTGGCCGCTGCCCGCACCTACATCGGGGGGACCACGCATCCCCGGGGTCTCGCAATCGCCGACATTGCGGGCGGGCCTTCCGAGGAGTTGGTGGCAGTCTCCGGTGGCCGCTTGGTGGCCTACCGAACGGACGGCTCCCCCCTCTGGGAGACCTCGGTTCTGGGCGCTGGGGCAGCGTACATCCTGGGCATTGGTGACCTCGACGGGGATGACACCCAGGAGGTAGTCACCCTCAGAGCTCCCTTGCCCGCATCCATCAACGTCGTCCGTGGAAACTCGGGAACCATCGCCACAACCATCGACGCCCTCACCGGGGTTCCGGACTTCGACAACCAGGTCACCATCTATGCTTACGTCATCGAGGATGTCACCGGGGACGGACTGTGGGACCTTTATGTGACCGCAGGAAATCCCGGGGACAAAGTGGTGGTGAGGATCTACTCGTTTGCAGCAGGAATAGACTCTCCTACTTTGGCCTTCGATTGGACCGGAGGTCCCGGCAACAACCCCGGGGCGATGGTCCTCGCCGACCTGGAGGGGGACGGAGTGCGTGAGCTGGTCACAGCAAACATGGCAAAAAACCTGTTGGTCTTCCCCTTGGACGGGCGCCCCTTCGAGCCGCTTTACGAGTCCTCCCTGATGCGCAGTATGCACGCCACTTTTGAAGCCGTGGATGTGAACGACGACGGGGACGACGAGATCGTCGTCATGCGCAATTCTCTCTCAACCAACGCAGATGGAATCACCGTCTTCGATCTCATTGATGGATCTCTCGAGGTGCTCTGGTCGGCCTACGATGAGGACGGCCCCGACACGACTGTCTACGCCCCATGGCTTCGCCCCTTCGCCGACTTGAATGGGGACGGTGAATTGGAGGTAGTCTTCTCGGTAAAGGAGGGGACCGACCTGCCCTGGAGAATGGAGGTTCGTTCCCTTGCAACGGGGGAAGTCCTGGACACTCTCGAGGACCACATTCCCCTTTATGTGTACGAGCGCCCGGGGGCGCTGCCTTACCTCATAACGGCCGAAGCACAGGCTGGAGATCCCTACGGGAGTGTATCGGTCATCAAGGGGCTCATGTGGAATTTCCAGACAGGTCTCACGACGGTGTGGGACGCCGGCTCCTATATTCCAAGGCACCAGTCGAACCTCATCTTCCCCATTGGGTCAAAGGGAGGGCTGCATATTCCAACGGCCGAGTGGGTTGAACTCCAAACAGTTGCCGCGCCAGACGGCCGACGTCTGGGGATCTTCATCAAGGAGGGGGGGACCAACAGGACGCTGGTGTCCGTGGACCTGGAGACGGGCCTGCTCAGTGCAGAGTCTCAACTGCCCCCCGGAAGCGTATTCCAGGCCCCATACCGCTACGACGAAGGGGGAATCCAACGAATTGCGGTGGCCTCAAATGCGGGGGTCGTCCGTCTGTACGATGCGGAACTGAACCCCAGAAACGCCCTGTACAAAACGGGGGGCGCCAACTACTCGGGTTCCCCCATGCCCCTTCGGGTGGTGGACGGCGATGGCGGGCCTCCCGTGGTATTGGTGTCAAATACTACCGGGCAGACCCGATTGCTGACTTACGAGCCCGACGACGACTACTCCTTGGAGAGCCTGTCTTTAAAGGAAGGGCTTCTCATTGAGGGTCCTGTGTTGGCAGTTGGAAGGGGATCAGGCGGGAAGACTGTGGCGCTGGTCCTGCAAACCATTTCCCAAGTGACGGACCTCCAGTGCGTCACCCTCCCAGAGCGCAAGTTGGTGTGGTCAAAACCGGTTCCTTCAAGCAAACAGGTAAAGCGGGTTACCGCGATCCCCCGCGCTGATGGGTTGGGAGACGACTTCATCCTCCAGATTGCCGACCTGTCTTCAGCGGAGTTCAACGCTGGGGTCCGAGTCGATGGCCAAACTGGAGATGAGCTGTGGCAACTGGAAGGGGGTTGGCTGTACATCGGAAGGGACGGGGTGGCAGTCGATGTCAACGGAGATGGAGAACCAGAGTGGCTTACCGTCAGTCGCTCCGCATCTTTGGAGGTCGTTGATGCGCAGACGGGTCTCCCTCTCTGGAATACGATGGACAATCCCGCAATCGATGATGGCAGTCCGTCATTCATCGGTGTGTTCGAGTTGGATGGCGACCCTGGCCCCGAGTTGCTGTTGAGTGGGGCCTATCGGCTGACGGCGCTGGATGTTGCGGGGACAAGTGAAATCTACATGTCGCCCCTCTGGTCGCTGGACACCCGGGAGAGCTCCTGGGCATCGGTGACTCGAATTGATTCGGATGAACTGGACGACGTCGTCCTTTGGACCAGCGCTTATGGTGCCACTGCCCTGCGAGGTTTGGACGGCGAGGTGCTTTGGGCCCATCGATTCGCTTTTGGTGGGAAGCTCCCGACGGCCTCACAACTGTCGAGCACCACCATGCA
>CALFHQ010000836.1 GCA_937876385.1 uncultured Pseudomonadota bacterium | reverse complement strand
GCGATTCGTTGGAGTCGTCGAAGAACATTGGCCATGTGAGAGCCAAACACGCCCCGGTAGGTGTGCACCTCGTCGATGACCACGTACTTGAGGTTCCGAAAGAGCTTCATCCACCTGGGATGGTGAGGAAGAATGCCGGAATGGAGCATGTCGGGGTTGGTGAGGACGATATGCCCCAGCTCTCGAATTGCTGCCCGAGCGTCCGCCGGCGTGTCCCCGTCGAAGGTGTGGGTGGCGATGGGTGCGTCCATCTCCTCAATGAGGGAGTGGAGTCCAGTGTATTGGTCCTGAGTGAGGGCTTTGGTGGGAAAGATGTAGAGGGCTCTGGTGACTTCATCTTCCAGGATTTCATGGAGCACGGGGAGGTTGTAGGCGAAGGTCTTTCCTGACGCTGTGGGGGTCACCAGGACGACATCTCGACCGGCTCTGGCCAATTCGATGGCTTCTGCCTGGTGAGTATAGAGCTGCTCAATCCCCATCTTGGCCAGGGCTCCCTTGAGCTTTGGATGCAGCCAGTGAGGGATGTCGTCGTAACGACCCGGTGCAGGCATGATAGTAGCCTCGCCGGTGAACTGATCCTTGAAATCTTTGGACTTTTTCCACTGCTCAATGAGGGATTCCAGGCGAGACATGTCCACCTCCGGTACTGAACATCCATTCAGTATTCCACACTCAGTCGGGGCGTGTCAATCGAAGGTGATTCTCGGCTGGAAGATTGGTTGTGGACTGGAATTGGGGATTAGAAGTCCTTCAAAAGGCACGGTCGCCTTGACAGGGTGACCTACCCCATTATTTTACCGTTGGCCTTGAAAGAGGGCCGGACAGCAAGAGGCCCTCGAGCTTCTGCAAATCTGTGATGACGACGTTTGACATATTGAGGTGAAGACATGGGAAAAATCATCGGAATCGACTTGGGAACGACCAACTCCTGCGTGGCAGTGATGGAAGGCAAGGAGCCCAAGGTTATTGAGAACGAAGAGGGTACCCGGACGACTGCTTCCGTGGTTGGCTTTGACGACAAGGGGAACGTCCTCGTCGGGCAAATCGCCAAACGGCAGGCCATCACGAACCCCGAAAATACGGTATTTTCCATCAAGCGGTTCATGGGTCGCCGACTGGACGAGGTCGAAGCCGAAGGGAAGCAAGTTCCCTATAAATTGGTAAAGGCCCCCAACGGCGATGCCCACGTGGAAACCCGAGGCAAGACCTTGAGCCCGCCGGAGATCTCCGCACGCATCCTTCAGAAGCTGAAGCGTGCTGCCGAGAACTACCTGGGTGAAGAAGTGACCGAGGCGGTCATTACCGTCCCGGCATACTTCAACGACTCCCAGCGACAGGCAACCAAGGACGCCGGCCGAATCGCCGGACTCGAAGTCAAACGAATCATCAACGAGCCCACGGCTGCTGCTTTGGCTTACGGTTTGGACAAGAAGAAGAACGAGATCATCGCTGTGTATGACTTTGGCGGTGGAACCTTCGATATCTCCATCCTCGAGGTCGGAGACAACGTGGTGGAAGTCATCTCCACCAACGGAGACACCCTGCTGGGCGGTGACAACATCGACCAGGTCATCATCGACCACCTGGTTTCCGAGTTCAAGAAGGACACGGGGATCGACGTCTCCAATGACAAGGTTGTCTTGCAGCGACTCAAGGACTCGGCCGAAAAGGCGAAGATTGAGCTATCTTCCACCACGGAGACCGAAATCAACCTGCCCTTCCTGACGGCCGATGCCTCGGGACCCAAGCACCTGGTACTTCCCATGACTCGAGCCAAGCTCGAGCAGTTGGCTGGGGATCTTGTCGACCGCAGCTTTGAGTCCGTGCGACGAGCACTGGCCGATGCAGGCAAGCGTCCCGGCGACATCGACGAAGTGATCCTGGTGGGTGGTTCCACCCGAATGCCTTTGGTGCAGAGGAAGGTGGAAGAGCACTTTGGAAAGACCCCTCACAAAGGGGTGAATCCCGACGAAGTGGTGGCCATGGGTGCTGCCATCCAGGGAGCAGTCTTGACCGGCGAAGTGAAGGACATCCTTCTTCTCGACGTAACCCCTCTGTCTTTGGGAATCGAGACGTTGGGCGGTGTCCTGACAACCCTCATCGAGCGCAACACGACGATCCCGGCCACCAAGTCCGAGACCTTCTCCACGGCAGCGGACAACCAGACCAGCGTGGAAATCCATGTGCTCCAGGGCGAGCGCCCCATGGCCAAAGACAACCGAAGCCTTGGCCGCTTCATCCTAGATGGGATTCCCCCGGCCCCTCGAGGGGTGCCGCAAGTCGAAGTGTCCTTTGACATCGACGCCAACGGAATCTTGTCGGTGTCGGCACACGACAAGGCAACGGGGAAAAAGCAGTCCATCACCATCACAGCTTCCAGCGGCCTGGACGAAGGTTCCATTGAGGACATGGTGAAGAACGCCAAGCAGTACGAAGAGGACGACAAGAAGAAGAAGGAGTTCGTCGAGCTTCGCAACCAGGCCGACAGCACCGTGTACCAACTGGAAAAGAACCTGGGCCAATACAAGGACAAGCTGTCTGGAGACGAAGTAGGCACTCTGGAAAGTGCAATCGCCGAGACCAAGGAAGCCTTGAAAGGGGAAGACCACGACCGCCTGAAAGCGGCCATGGAGTCTCTCACCCAAGCTTCCCACCGGCTGGCCGAGTTGATGTATCAGCAGTCCTCCACGCCGGGCCAGGATCCCAATCCTGGTGCCGGTGCACCGCCCCAGGATGGCGCACCCAAGAAGGACGACGACGTCATCGACGCCGATTTCGAAGAAGTCTAAGAACCTCCAGTCCGCCCCCTTTCCCTTGCAACATCCCCAAACCAGCGCTAAGTTTCTCAAAGGAGTGATGCCCCGCACTCCGTGGTGAGAGTCAGTTAATGTTTTCATGCACTAGCGGTGGAGTGCGAGCATATGATTGGAGAGGAAAGAAAGGCAGAGTTCAACACGAGTTGGCTTGAGGGTCTTTGCGACGAGACCGTGTTGCGAATGTTGGAGTTCGTGGAAGACGGTGTTTATGTGGTCGACCAAGCTCGCACGATTCGCTACTGGTCTCCCAGTGCGCAACGCATTGCTGGTTACGAAGCCGACGAGATGGTGGGGACGCATTGCGACGAGAATCGCCTCCGGCACGTCAACGCCGCTGGCGAGAGGTTGTGCGACTTCGGCTGTCCCATGGTGCAAAGCATGGAGTCTGGGAAGTTGGTGGAGGTAGAGACCTATCTGCATCACAAAAAAGGGCACCGAATCCCCATTCGGGTCAAAGCCGTCCCCCTCACCGACGAAGCGGGTCACGTCGTGGCAGCAATGCAGTTGTTTACCGACGAGTCGCAGAAGCAGGCGACCCTGCAACAACTACGAGAGTTGCGTGAAATCGCCATGCTGGACCCCTTGACGGGGCTGATGAATCGACGGGCAGCAGAGGCGGCATTGGCTACCAAACTCGAAGAGCACCACCGATACAATTGGCCAATGGGGATGCTCTTTCTCGACCTGGACCGATTCAAAGCAATTAACGACGTTTACGGCCACGAGGCTGGCGACCGCTTCCTGGTTTCCGCCTCGAAAACCCTTCGTAAGAACCTTCGTCCCTTCGACATCGCTGCCAGGTGGGGGGGAGAAGAGTTCGTTGCAGCGGTGGTCAATGTGGACCTTCCGCAGTTGCTGATTGTTGCCGAACGTATTCGGTCCCTGGTCGCCCGTTCTACCATCCGCCTGGACGGGGTCGATGTGGGCAGCACGGTGTCCATCGGAGGAACCCTTTTGGAGCCCGACGACACACTGTCCACCCTCATCAACAGAGCCGACCAACTGATGTACTCCGCCAAAGAGGCCGGACGCAACCGCATAGCGATGGGTTCGTCCAAAGGGACGGTTCTGCCTTCCCCCTGCCCTGGCAAGTAGCCTCTTTGGTTCTTCGCTGCGTGAGTCATCCACCCAGGCCTTCGGGGGCCACTGGGCGGCGCCTTTCCGCTTCCTTTTCGCCCCCCCCTTCGATACAATAGCGGTCGCCTTTCGAATTGGTCTGCTCACAGGGGAGGAGACATGACCAGCCACTCCGTTTTTCGTTTCTTTTCCACCGCTTTTATAACACTCGCCTTGTCTGGCCTCGGCTGCAGCTCGAACTCTGGCGGGAACGCCAGCCTGGACGTGACGAATACCCACGATCAGCGGACCGATCTTTCCGTCGACCTTGTGGACGCCACACCGACAGACACAAGCAAAGTCGACGGCGACTCGACACAGGCAGAGACGGTGGACACCTCGTGCAACAGCCACGAGGAGTGCCCCGGCGGCTACTGCAATCCCAAGTCCCACACCTGTGTCGAGTGTCTTATTACCGATCACTGTGCTTCTCCACTGGAATGCATCAACTGGCGCTGCCAGGAAGCGGGTTCCGGTTGCACTGCGGAGGAATGCGCTGAGTTTTCCATGGTGTGTGAGGAGGAGAGCGGGCTGTGCGTGGCATGTCTCCTCTCCACCGATTGTGACGAGGGGAACTACTGCGAGGATGACAACAAGTGCCGGGAATGGGTTTGCGAACCTGATTCCAAGTGGTGTGATGGAACCAAGGCTGTTTCCTGCAACGAGCAGGGAAGTGAGATTCTCCCAGCGCAGCAGTGCGACGACGGTCAAGTCTGCACCGTGGGAGACATCTGCGTGGATGGGGAATGCGGGACCCCTCAGGCGAAGAATTGCGACGATTTTAACGTATGCACAGATGACGACTGCGACCCCGACGTCGGCTGCGTCACCGAATACAACGACGGTCCCTGCCAGGATGGCACTCCCTGCACCGTGGGAGATACCTGTCTGGATGGCGTTTGCCAACCCGGAGAGCGGGTATGCGAGTGTGCTTCCAACGCTGAATGTGACGACAAGAACGACGACGATTTGTGCAACGGCTCGTTGCACTGTATCGACGGCAACTGCGTCTTGAACCCGCTCTCGGTGGTTACGTGTCCAGCGGGGAACGATTGTCTCTGGTATGAATGCGAGCCTTCATCTGGAGACTGCCTAAGCCATTTCAACGACAACGACGACCCGTGTGACGACGGAAACCTGTGCTCGGTCAACGACCGCTGCCTGGATGGTCAGTGCAAAGGTGATTTGGGGGCGTGCAACGACGACAATATCTGCACCAACGACCTGTGTGATCCTCAGGACGGATGCTCTCACGTTTTCAACACGGTGGACTGTGACGACGGGGATGAGTGCACGGGACCGGACAAGTGTGTTGAAGGGGAGTGCACCACATCTCCCTTCGATTGCAATGACGGCAATGACTGCACCCAGGACAGTTGCGACTCCGCAGAAGGTTGTCAGTTTGTGCCCGTCTCAGGCGAGTGCAACGACGGAAATGAATGCACCATCAACGACACGTGTACCAACGGCGTCTGTGCCGGGGTGGTGGAACCCTGCGACGACGACAACGTGTGCACCACCGACACCTGCAACCCCATCGCCGGATGTGCTTTCACCCCCAACAACGAGTTGTGCGACGACAACAACGTGTGCACCCTGGGTGATCACTGTGTGGGCGGCTATTGCGTGGCCGGAGCGATGATGTTTGACTGCAACGACGACAACCAATGCACCCTCGACAGTTGCGAACTGGACACAGGGGAATGTGTCAACACGCCAATCTCGGGTCCCTGTAACGACAACGACCCATGCACCATCGGCGACACCTGTCAGGAAGGTCAGTGCGTCCCGGGGACACCCCTCGATTGTGACGACAACAAGATCTGTACTGAAGACTACTGCGGCAACCAGGGAACCTGCATCCACGCTCCCACCACGGGACCCTGCGACGACGGAAACGAGTGCACCGGCGGGGATCACTGTATCGGCGGCAACTGCATCGCCGGCAACCCCATGAACTGCAACGACTACAATATCTGCACCAACGACTCCTGCGACCCTGCAGTGGGATGTGTCAACGCAAACAACCAGGCCCTTTGCAACGACTACGACATGTGCACCCAGGTGGACAAGTGCGCCGGCGGACTGTGCGTCGGAACCGCTCCTCTGGATTGCGACGACGACAAGATCTGCACCGAAGACTATTGCGACCCGCAGTTGGGGTGCCAGCACGTGGCCATCGCCCTCGATTGCGACGACGGAAACGCCTGCACCGACGGCGACTACTGCGCCAACGGCCAGTGCCAATCGGGAGCGCTGCTCCAGTGCGATGACGGAAACGACTGTACCGACGACTATTGCGATCCAGCAGTGGGCTGTGCAGTTGTCTTGAACTTCGACGACTGCGAAGATGGAAACCCTTGCACCTCGGGAGACAAGTGCCAGGAAGGGCATTGCATGTCCGGGGCGACCATGAACTGCGAGGACGGAAACCCATGCACGGAAGACATCTGCAACTACGATAGCTGCCTTCACAGCCCCATCCCTGCTGAATGCACTGACAACAACCCCTGCACCGTCAACGACACCTGCGATGGGGGTGCTTGCACCGGCTTAGAAGTGGAAAACTGCGGTTGCCACTCCCTGAGCCTCGATGGAGTCACAGCCTACGGGGAGGTCCCGGCCAACTCAGCGATGAACGTCACAGTCGCCGGCACGGTGGAAGGGTGGTTCAAGCTCCATGCTGCAGGAGAGTACACCCTCGTCTCTCGTTGGAAGGGAGCTCAGCGCTCCTTCAAGCTGGAAATGTTGGCAGACGGCACGGTGAAATTCACCCTGAAACTGAGCAGCGGCAACGAGGCGACCATTCAATCTCAGCTTGTTCCCTTCGCCGGCTGGCACCACATCGCTGCCAGTTGGGATGAATCGCAACTGCGCCTCTATTTCGATGGGTCGCAGGCAGCAGTCTTCGGAATCGCTTACGCGGCCGCTTCATCTCAGGCACCTCTCACCATCGGTTTTGGTTACTCCGACCCGGAAGAGACTCGGGAGCGCTTCTACAACGGTTCCATCGATGAACTTCGAATCACGGCGTCCACGCTTTACTCCGGGACGTCCTTCGTTCCCGAAGAGAGGCTTGGGGTGGTTGACGGCACCGTGGGGTGTTGGGATGCCAACCAATCCGAAATCTCCATCCTCTTTGACATCTCCGACAACTTCCTCCATGCCCCCCTCACCGGGACGTGGTTCTGGAGCGCAGACAGCGAGGCAGCGGTGTGTGTCCCGGTCTCGGACTACCCTCCCTCAACCCCAGTCATCACCATCCAGCCAAACGCCCCGGCTGACAACGACAACATCCTCTGCGAAATCGTTCAACCCGCCATCGACCTCCAGAACGACCCCATTGAATACACCTACCAATGGTATCTCGATGGAGTCCTTCAGGAAGACCTCACCGGCAACGTGGTTCCCGCCGCTCGCACTCAACCCTGCCCGCTTTGGGACTGCGCCAATTGCCAGGAGTGGACTTGCAAGGTCACTGCAGTGAGCAATTCAAAACCTGGAGTGGCGACGAGCGCTGGGCGAACCGTGGGCATCGAAGATTGCGAAGACTGCACCGGATCCGTCTACGGCACGCATTGCTACGAGCTCAGAAGCGGCGAGTGGGACTGGGGACAGGCCCAAACCGAATGTGAGCTATGGGGGGGACACCTCGTCACCATCTCTTCTTCCGGAGAAAACGACTTCGTCCAGGGGCTCGTGAGCGAAAACACCTGGCTTGGACTGTCCGACATCGCCAATCCAGACACCTTCGTCTGGCTCACCGGAGAACCCCTCACTTACACCAATTGGGCCAACCAGCAACCCGATGACGGCGGACTCTTTGGGGACGGAGAAGATTGCGTCGAGATGTGCATCGATTGCGGCCTGCTCAACACCGCCGGACGCTGGCACGACACCATCTGCAGCAACGATGAAGGGGCTATGCGCGTCAAGCAGTTCGTCTGCGAGAAGGAACCGCAGTAAATCACCATCAATTCAACGTCAGCGTTCGAGCAGGATCCATGGAAGCGGCTTGGTTTGCAGGGAAGAATGCGCCGATGATGGAGAAGATGGTCGCAAAGGCGAAGGAAGCCGCAACCCACTCCCAATGGAAAGAGAAGAAGGTATCCGGCTGGAACGGGAAGTTCCCCATGTAGTTTGTTGCAGCCCAGTCAGTAAGCCAACTGGCGCCCCATGCGATGAGATTGCCCAGAATCCCCCCCGTCAGCCCAATCAGTAGAGACTCGAGGAGGAAGGTGGCACGGATATCCATCTTGGTGCCTCCCAGTGCGCGCTGGATTCCGATTTCCCGCTTCCGCTCGTAGATAATCATCAAGAAAGTGTGGGTGATGTTCACTGCTGCAATGCCCAGAATGATGGATGCCATGATGGTGAAGATAGCGATGGCTACCACCAGGATGATGCGGAATTTCTGAGCTTCGGAACTTCTTCTGGACAGTTGGACGCGGTAAGAATCCAGGGTATCCATCACTTCGGGGAGGTACTCCGCTGCGGAAAGCTGAACGATGAAGCTGTCAAACTCTCGAGTGGCCCCCTTTCCTTTGTAGCGGGCGTTGGCTCTCCTCACGTACTCCATGGGCATGGTCGCCCCGGCCTCAAGAGCCTTGTTCGAGAACCCGACGATAATCAGCTTCTTCTCCACAGGCACCCGGTCCTGCACCGTTTCCTTGTAGAACGAGTGGCCAAAGAACACCGAACCCATGTAGCCCAGCAGGGTATCCACGCTCCCCAATTCTCCCCGATCCATGGTGCTGTCGAGGACCATGTTGAACAGCTCCAGCACCATGGGATTCAGAACCACGGGAATGGGCAACTCGCAATATCCCTGCCCCCTTCGATCTCGACGAGGATCCCCAGGGTCGGCGTAGTTCGCTACCGAGCAAAAAGACCCGTACGGGCAGCGGGCGGGACGGCAGGTTCCAT
>CALFHQ010000835.1 GCA_937876385.1 uncultured Pseudomonadota bacterium | reverse complement strand
CCATGATTCTGTCCACCGAAGAGGAGCGGGACAAGATGGTCGGTCCGGTGGCGGCGAAGCTGGGCGAATCTGTTCCGTTCCTCTTTCGAGGGTCCCTTCAGTATGCCGATGGAAGTTTTGTGCTGTCCTCATTTGATCTCATTGAGGGGAACCCTGATGCGCTCCTGGGTGGCGAGGCGGGTGACGAAGCGGTTGCCCAACTCAAGGGGTTGCTTCCTGAAGCGGGACGTCTCGACAACCTGTTGGCTCGGTTTGATTTTCGCCAGGAGTTTCAGTGGAGCACTCGAATCTACGTGATCCTGGCGCTCCTGTTCCTGCTGGGGTTCCCCGCTGCCGTGTTGATGAGCATGTACCGTCCCATCGTGTGCGAAATCATCGATTTGGATGAAGAGCGAGTCGGCGCACGACGCGAGGCCATCTACTTTGGCGTGGAAGGGTTGTTGACCAAGCTCGCTGACGGGGTCTCTGCCATGGTGGCTCCGGCGGTGATGCTGTTGGGGCATTTCTTCCTTCCCCCTCCCTTCGGCTACATCCTTCCCTTTGGTGCTGCCGGGTTCTTCATGCTGCTTGCGTACTGGATGTTCGGAAAGTATCCGCTGGGCGATTCCACCAACATCCTCCTCGACGCCGGCCATGCTCCGGAAGAGGGGATGGTGAATCGACTCTCCGACGGCTCCAAGGATGACGACGAGGTGTAATGGACGGCGAGACCCTTCGACAATCCATCGAAACTCTGGCTGCCATGCCTCTTGTTACCGCGTTGTCTATCCTGTTTTTCTCCTCCCTCATTGAGTACGTCTTCCCTCCCTTTCCAGGGGATACCATTGCAGTGGCGGGGGCGGTCCTGGCTACCGTTGGCGGGTGGGGATTTGCCGGTGTGTTTGTGGTCTTGACGGCAGGTTCCCTGGTGGGCGCCTGGTTGGATTACGAATTTGGCAGGCGGGCTTTGTCGGCACGTCGAATCGAGTCCATGAAGCGCATGTCCGGCCATCAAGCGGCGGTGCGACGGGTGGAGAAGGGGTATCGAAAGTGGGGACCGGTCTTTCTCGTCGCCAATCGCTTCCTTCCGGGAATCCGAGGGTTCTTCTTTGTGGCCGCCGGCTCGGCCTCCATTCCCCGGGGGAAGGTTCTCCTTTTTGCCGGAATCAGTGCGGCTGTCTGGAATGTGCTTCTCATGGTGCTGGGAGCGGCCATTGGGGAGAACCTTGACACGCTGGCCTCTTTCCTTTCTTCCTACCTCATCGCTGTCTGGGTTGCCCTGCTCGTGGGGGCGGTGTTCCTGGTGGGACTCTGGATTCGGCGACGCAGAGCCTCTTCGACTTAGGCAGGGAGTCACCCTCTTTCGTGGAGCGTCTCGCCCCCGCCGACAAATTGACGTCGAAGGGAATCAAGGTAGTATGGATCCGTTGCAGAGGTTGGTATGACACGACGAAAGGGTTCAAATAAGACCGCCACGGGCACGAAGAAGAAGACGTCAGTGCGAAAACCGCAGGCACGAGAGACTACCTTCTTCCAGCGCATGGAGACGGGGATCTGGGGATTGGGAATAGGCCTTCTGGGGTTGCTCCTCTTCATTTCGTTGGCCTTCTATGAGCCCCTCGATTTTCGAGGAGTCGTCGGGGAATACCACAATCCCATCGGCCCGCTGGGCGCCTGGCTGTCTCACCTCATGTACTACCTGCTGGGCTTTGGGGCCTTGGCTCTGGCAGTGTCCTGTGTGACCTTCGGCGCCTTTCTCATCGGCCAGCGCTCTCTTCGCCTCACCTTGAGGAAGCTCTCTGGTTTCGCTGCCCTCCTCCTTCCCTCCATGGTGATCCTCGAGTTGGCTCTCCCAATGGGAGATCCTGCCTGTGGATTGCCCGGTGGCGGCGGCGGTCTCGTGGGCTTCGGGTTGGCGTGGGTTTTTCAGGCGCTCATCGGCCAGATTGGTACAATCATTGTCGCCATAGCCGGACTTATTGTCGGCATCTCGCTTCTTTTTCGGATCCACGTTCGGGCCTTCTTCCTGGTTCCCTGGAGGATGCTTCGAGGGACTGTGGAGCGAATACCTCTCCCCTCCATGGATCGAGAATCGAAGGTGGAGTCGGCCGAGGATCCCGCAGACGAAGAAGGTGAAGATTCATCCGGGTTGACCCCCTTTCGACCCGGAGACGAATCGGGTCCATTGTCCAGGCCAATTTCAGACCAGCCGGGAATGGCACTGGAATC
>CALFHQ010000834.1 GCA_937876385.1 uncultured Pseudomonadota bacterium | reverse complement strand
TCCCAGTCCGTCCCGGTGGTCCAGGCGCTGTACTCGTTGTTCCAAGGCCTCTGGGTGCCCTGAAAGTAGTAGTCACGCAGTTTGGACACTCGTGAAGAGAGAGGCCCCGGTCTCTTGAGCCCGGGTCGAGGGATACCGCAGTCCATGACTTGCTCCTCTGGCTTGAGGCGCTTTCACTATACCCACTCCACCGAGGGTTCCCAAGGGAAACAGCTTGCGGGGGGGGACAGTCAGTGGATGGCTAGCCGTGGAACCGACGCCGAGCAGATTCAAGCGTTCCAAGCCCCATCAACAGAAGAAGGAGGAGGGCAAGAAGGGATGCGGTGGCCGGATTCGAAGTTCCCACGACGCACCCAGACGACTTCTTTCCAGACTCTTCCACCTGGGCGGTGGTGTCTTCCGGAACCGACGAGTCGTCTGCCGAAATGTTGTCGATGGACTCCACCGTATCCTCGGCAACGACATCCGGGGCCAAATCAGGGGCAACCTCGGGGCCGGGCTCTTCTGTTACCGGTGGTTCACCCAACCAGCGATGGTCGCGGGCATGGGGTGACAGCGCCCCTTCCCCTGCCGGCCGAGTGGGAAGATATCGCAACAGCCAATACGCCGAGAGCAAGTCACCCCCCGGCAAGATCCCCGTCCCCCCTCCTCCGTTGACCTCGAATGGGTTGCTTCGTGCGTTGAAATTCGAAGGAGGCCGAATGGAAGGGTCCAGCGCCTCGGTAGCCACCGGATTGCTCCCCCAACTGGAGAGACTCTTCAAGGTCAGCTCCGTCTCGCCATCAATGGCCAGACAGGATCCGGCTTCAAGCTCGGCTTCGTCACAGTTGATTCGCTCTTCATCTATGTACGGTCCCAACGAGAAGGCCTTCAACAACGAGGCAGTCTGCTGGGCTAAGGCTTCATCCGTTCCGTTCGACGTCATGGCTTCGTAGAGAGCCAGAAAATACGGCTGCTTCAGCCATCTCGCAGACTCTGGAGTCCCTTCCACATCCCACCAGTTATCTTCCATGTATGTGCGCAATTTGCTGAGGACAGTGGGGTCTTTCTCAAAGTAAATGTTCAAGAAGAGGGCGATGGCGATCATGTTGACGTTGCTATGGTTGGTGTCCGCACCGTTGTAGACATAATCCATGGCCGTTGCCGAAGCGTCCCCCTCTGGAACCATGTCCAGGTACCCTCGATTCTGGAGCAACTCCTGATACAAAAAGCTCTCGGCCTCGGGGTCCCCACTCACGTGATACAGCCCCTTCACAATCCCCAACCCCATGATGAGGTTGAAGACGTTGTAGACCTTCGAATCAGGAGGCAGGTACGAGTTGTCGATGGACAGCGGATTCAAGTCGTTGTGCTGGGTGGGACGACCGTCGGCGTCCATGATAACCAGGTCGTACTCATGCGTCTTGCCATCCAGACAGTCCATTTCGTACTTCACTCGCAACCCTGCCCCAACCTCTCTGGCAACCTCCTGAAGTGATTCCACCAGACTCTGGTCGATGTCCGGATCGTCCACCGCCGCGTCGTACAACGTCGCCATTCCAGCGACCCAGCCAACCATCTGGTCTTTAGAGCACGAGTCCACCCAGTACCAAAGCCCTTCTGGAAGCACTCCGCCGGAGTTGTCGGGCCGGCAGTCGCCGTTGGATTTCTCTGGAGGATACGGATTTCCGTCCTCGTCAAACAGCGGAAGCAACTCAGGGACGGTATGAGGAAGTGGCGGTTCGTCTGGAAACTCCGAGTGCATCAACATCGCCCCTCGAGCCAATCCGTACGGAACTCCAGTGATGTCGTGGATGATGCGCATGTACTTGAGCAACCGAACGATGTCGGCTCGAGCCGGCGCCAGCTTCTCCTCGGAGGCACCCTCTTTCTTCAGCGACATGTACCGGAAAGCGGTTGCCAGCATCGCCCCGCCCCCTCGCAGTCCAATCCCCGCCGGTCCTTCGTAGTAGGAGAACAGCTCGTAGGGGTGCTTTCCCGTCACCGCCTGAACGTCGTCCGAGTCCTGGGCGAGAAACTGGCGAATCAGTTCGAGGGACTCCTCACCCGCGTAACTACCTGTCAGTCCAACCCCAAACGGATAGGCGTGAAGCAGGTGAAAGACCCGATCCTGGGCCAACATCTTTGCGTCCAGCTCCGAGTCGGCTCCCGGAGGAAAGACCGTCTGCGCCAGCACCGTTCCCGACACCCCCGACAACAGCACTACCG
>CALFHQ010000833.1 GCA_937876385.1 uncultured Pseudomonadota bacterium | reverse complement strand
TCTAAACAGAATCTTGTTGATTCACAATCAAACAGGGTCAGCTTGGGCAGTGAGCGCCCCGGAGGCAAGGAAGTCGGTGCAGATGGCGGCGGAGGCGTACATCTGGTACTTCGAGCAAGGCATCAGCCGACTGACGCAGCTTGCGGGGATGATCGCTGGTCAAGATGACCCTGTTTAGTCGATGAATCGTTCGCCGGCGAGGACGCCTTCTTTCTTTCGGGCTTTGCGGTAGGCGATTCTAATCTCTTCTTTTCGGTTCAGCGCGTCGGGGATGGCTGGCAGGTTGAGGAAGGGGGTGCTCTGGTCGGTGGATGTCACTGTGATATTTCCGGTCTTGACCAGACGGTCCCAGAAGTTCTGGGTGAGGGACACATCGGAGATTCGATACAGCTCTACTTCCTCGTGCTTCTTGGCGAGCCATCCTTCCTTAATGAGGAATCGCTCGGTGGTGAGGCGGTACACGGTGGTTTTCACCCGAATCCAAACTTTCAGGACGGAGAGCGCTCCAAAGAGGGCGAGGAGCAATCCACCGTAGCCAAAGTAGGTCCACCACTGACCCTCTTGTCCCGCACTTCCAACGAGTATGGCGAGGGCCACAACAAGGAGCAGGATTCCCGTTGCCATGGAGCCGATGAGTCCCTTCATGCTGGGTCGAAACGTGGCGATGTCCCGTTCGACTTCCTCAGTGTGCTGGGAACTGATGTCTGCCCGGGGAGGCACCGCACTGGTTTGGGGAGTCTCTTCGGGCTTTGCCGTCGGAGTCGGGTCGTCCTCGACCAACTCCGCCACAGGCGGTTTGGGTTTGGGGCGGTCGGGCATTTGGACTTCTCCCCCGCACTGGGGGCAGTGAACAACTTGTCCGTAGCGGGTTTCGTCGACAGCCGCCACCGCTTCGCAATGTGGGCATCGGAACTTGATTTCGTTCATCGGGCATCCTCGTTGGAGTAGGCACCGGTTCATGCTGGGGTGCCAAGCGATCATAGTGGAAGGAACGGGGGGTGGTCAAACTCACTTTTCAAGACGCCGGAGGAACCGGGTCTTTTTCATGCTCAATACCACCGCCGGAATCAGGAGAAGCGCTGCCAGAGCGCTGACGATCATGGTCATGGCGGTCATCCAACCGAAGTGCATCATGGGAATGAGGCTGGCGGCAAGGAGGGTGGAGAATCCGGCAGCGACGGAGACGGAGTTGATGGCGATGGCACTTCCGGTGGTGCGGGTGGTTTCGGTGACGGCTCGCTCCAGGTCGTCATGGCGCCGGGTCTCGGTGCGAAGCCGAGACATATAATGGATGGTGTAGTCGATACCGATTCCGATGGCCAGGGAGGCGATGAGGACCGTGGACATGTCCAGCGGAATGCCGGCGTATGCCATGACGGCGAAGTTCAGCAGCACGGTGAAGGCGATGGGGATGCACCCCAGGATTCCTGCCCACAGGGAGCCGAACTGGATGCTCAGCATGAAGAGAACGACCAGGAAGGCAATGGCGAGGCTCTGAAGCTGGCTGCTGACGAGGCTCTCATCAAGCTCCCGGTAGATTCGAGGCATGCCGGACGCCGCATAGGCTACTGCTGGTTCCAAGTCGTCCTCGGGGATGGCCACATAGCGGTCGTGAAGCTCCCACAGATCCCCTTCGAGATCCCGCGTGAGCCACTCCCTTTCCGGGGAAACGAGGTCCGCCGGTGCAAAGTGCACGAGGGCCTGGGTGGCTCGCTCCACCTGCACCTTCTGAAGGGCTTCCAGGCCAAATCGGAGCATGTTTGCAGCCATTTCTTCAATGGCTTCGGGGTCCTCCTCGATGACTTCAGGGTTGTAACTGTCAACGAGCACCTTCTTGATTCCGGCCAGGGTTGGTTCTGGGCTCTGGAACAGGGCGGTGAAGCCTTTCCTCAGAGCATCCAGTTCCTCATCCGTTTCCGGCTCTAATTCCGCCTCGTCTCCGGTGACATAGGCCATCATGGTCTCGACCAGGGCGAGGGAACGAGCTTTCTGCATATCGATGTTTTGCGAGTCTCGACGAAACTCTCCGGCAATGACGGCATCAATGTCGAGTCCGTTTGGAATGTCACCCAGGGCTGCTTTCAGGTCCATCGTGACCATCTCTGAGACCCGCTCTTGCAGGTGAGCTTCGACCTCCTCCCGATGTGCGTCGTCAAGGGTAGTCCGATCCACCACTTTCCAACGGGCTTCGACCTCGTTGGTGAGGTAGGCCTCAAGGCGATTGGCCAGTTGGATCATGACGTAAGAGTCGATTCCTGCGATGGTCCCCTGCACCAATGCCTGGTCATCCTTTGGGGTGACCATCTGCTCCAGGATCTTTTGCCCCTCCAGCATGAGCCACAAGGCGACCACCTTCTCTCGAGTGTCTGGGATCTTGTACTTGCCATACATCTGGTGGTGGGTTTCGGCGATGAAGGACGCCATGGATTGGGCGTTCTGGATGTTCTTCTCGGCGGCCATGTATTTCTCGATTCGAAGCATCTGCTTGAGAACAAAGGGGTCCTTGATGTCTCCCTTGACCTGCACCTGAAGTGGGGTGGCGCCGCCCAGGTGTTGCTGGAGAATGATGTCCCCTTCCCGGATGGGGTGCCCTCTCTTGAAGTACTCCACCATGTTGACATTTCGGGTGATTCGCTGGATGCCGATTCCCGAGACGACAGAGAGGATGAGGGCGATGACGAGGATGGGGCGTCGCCTCTTGACTGTGAAATGCGCTACACGCTCCATGAGGGAGACCAATCGAGAGCGATCCTGGTTCCCCTCTTCCAGCACCAGGGCTTTGGAGGGCTTGAGGAAGGCGAGTACAGCGGGAATGAACGTGAGGGAGAGGAACAGAGCACACCCTACTCCCACCGCGCTGAAGATTCCAAAATCTCGAGCCAGGGTCAGGTAGGCCGTCAAGAAGGAGAGAAACCCCACGAAGGTGGTTACCCCTGCCAGCAGAATGGGAGCTCCCACGTTGGCGAGGGTATCGACGATGATATCGTGGTGGCTCTTCTTGTCCGTGATGTTCTCTCGGTAATGATTCAGCAGGTGAATGCCGTAGGCCGAACCCACGGCGATGAGCAAGACCGGGATGACGTTGGAGATCATGGTGAGTTTGGCGCCGACCAGGGACATGATCCCCATGGTCCATACGGTGCTCATCACCACTGTAGCCAGCGGCAACAGAACCCCTCGCCAGCTTCTGAAGGAGAAGAAGAGGATGAGGATGACCAGGAAGGCCACGATGGGAATCAAGACCTTCATGTCGTAGAAGATGATCTTTGTCAAACCGTTGTTCCACACAGGAACCCCGGCGTAATGGACTTCCATTTGCGGCGCGATCTTCTCTGTGATGTCCTTCACCATCTGAGTCGCCAGGCTCCCATCCACCTTCCCTCGAAGTCGAATGACGATGCCCGCATATTTGCCGTTGGCGGATACCAATTGTCCGTTGTACATGTCCTTCGACAGGGTGTAGTCGCGCAAGTTGGACAGTGCCTCGCCGTCCTCAGGAATCTCCCCCTTGGACACCAGAGTCTTTACCTCTACTCCCCCCTCAATGGAGCGGATATCAAGGGTGTTGGTGAGGCTGATGACGTTCCTCGCCAACGGGGCGACGTCTTGCAACGCATCCTGCGCACTCCTCTCCCACTTGGGATCCAGGTGGAGAAGGGGAGCGAGGGCGAGAACCGTTGTGGCGACCGGAGCTCCGTCAAGGGAAGCGTTCTCGTAGGCCCGAGTCAGTTTTCGAATGACCTCCAGGGAATCGTGGGAGAAGAGGTCGCCGGATTTTGGATGGATCGCTGCCACAATGAGGTCGTTGCCGCCGAAAGTGTTCCCGATTTCCTTGTGCAGTTTCACCGAATCTCTGTCCGCCGGCAGGTACGAGATGAGGTCTGCGTTGATGCCAAGAGAGAGGGTCTGCACACCGAGGAATCCGGTGATTCCAAGTACGAACAGGATTACGATGACACGAAACTTGAGAATGAGTTGGGCAAATGTTCGCATGGTGTCCTCCAGAGGAGTCAGCAGTAGCGAAATGTCAGGGTGTAGTGCGAACCCGATGAACCTTGTCATTCCCGGCGAAGCCCGGGGGTCATCGGGAACTTTACACCTCTTTGCCGATAGGGTAAAGGCCGCCGAACCGTTGTTCTTGACTTGACCCGGAGGTTTGGAACACACTGGTGTGGCACCCCTGGACCTTGAGTACCGCTCGGACGTTTCGACTTGGGGGTGATCGCCGGTCGCAAGGCCGCATAACCAACCATGGAGGCAACGACATGGACATTTTGTCTGCCGTTGTGGAGATTCTCCTCGCGGAAGGAAAGCCGCTCCACTATAAAGAGATTACCCGTTTGGCCATCGAACGAGGATATTGGTCCAAGAAAGGAAAGGCCCCCGAGTCTATCCTTAACTCTGAGATCGCATTAGAGCTGCGGCGTCACGGGAAACGCAGTCGCTTCCAACGCGTTGGACCCGGCATCTATGGGCTCAGGGAGTGGGGAATCGAGGAGTACTCGCACGAACTTGCCGACACCGGCGACGAAGTCAGTCAGGCCGGCTTGCCCAGCACCTCCATTACCGGAGAAATCAGCTCGGAGTTGGACGACCCCACTGGTGAAGTGCAACTCCCTGAAGGCTATGAGCGGCGCCGGGGCGCGCGCAAGAAGACCCCCGATACCTTGCGCCAGGCACCAACCATGGTGGAACGAGGCAACCGCAGAGAGATGGTGGCCGAGGCGCTGAAGAAAGAGGGCATGGATTGGGAAGAAAGAACGCCCGAATCCAAAAAAGAACCTGACCCCTCGTCGGAGGAAGACTTAGCGAGCGCTCCACCGCCAACTCGGGAACTGCCTCAGCGCCCTAAATCCAGCTCCGAAGAAGAGATCTCCGAGGAATGGGACATCGACAACGATGAACCGATATTCACCGAAACCCAGGCAGAGATTCCCTTGCGACCTGCCCGTCCGTCGGTATGGGATATTCCCGCCGGGGAGGTCGGCTCTGGACGATCTGTGCCAATGGAAGAGCCCGAACCGGAGCCGGAACCGGAACCCGAGCCAGAGCCGGAACCGGAACCCGAGCCCGAGCCGGAGCCCGAGCCCGAACCC
>CALFHQ010000832.1 GCA_937876385.1 uncultured Pseudomonadota bacterium | reverse complement strand
ACCAATCAGAAGGTCGGACCGAAACGGCAAAGGCACGTCCGGCTTGGAAGCAGAACGGGATGGTCGTTCTTGGTCGTTTTTGGTTCTTCCCCACGACAAAGGAAGTAGTCCTGCGTGCGCCTGGGGAAGGACTGACATGGACGACCAAACCAGAGTTCCGAGATATCGTTGTGGCCCAATACGGGACGCCTTCGTTGCCCCCTACATGGCGGTATTTCCTTGCCAGTATTACCTTGATCATGTGCAGCCTGTGTGTGTTTCTGTTCTGGCTGGGCAGTCGATTTGCCGGTGACCGGAGCCAATGGCACCGGGCATTGAAAGAGGACAGCTTCATTGGCTTCAAGAAGTACATGCTTTCGTCACATTGGCCCAAAGTCAAGAAGCGAGAAGCACAAGAGCGAATGAAGCGCAGAGTGTCGGAGTATCGGCAGTTCTACGCGGCGATCACCGCAGCGAATCCTGGTCCTGGCAGAACGGTACTATTGGAACTCCTTGATTCAATAGAAGAATCTGGGGAGTTGGAAGTGGGAGTTCGATTCCAGTTCGGTTCTTCCCTGAAGGAACATGGGGAGCGGGCTAGAGACGCCATCCGAGAGATTGATGAGCGGCTGGCCAAGCAAGAGGCGCTACCCGCAGAGGTTGTTTCAGCACTTCAGCAGATGCGCCTGCAGAAGGACAGCCAACTGAACTGGAACGTCATTCCTGTGCGAAAGCACTTCCGGGAGGACAAGAACAAGGGGCGGGAGAGGATCATTGCCAGGCTCATCGACAGAGTCTTTGCAAAGATATTTCCAGAAAGGATTGTCTCGTTCACTTTGGACAAGGAGGGAACGGCAGTCTCTCTTGAAGTCACATATGACGTCTCAACGACGGACTCCTTGTATTCACAAGAGTCGGAGAAGAATGTATCGGACGAGAAGAAGAAATTCTTCACTGGCATTGCGTTCGACTGGCATTTCACAATGCGCAAAGGGGCGAAAATTCTCCTGTCTGAACGTCTCACGTCTCGCCCTGCAGCGCATTTCAGCGTCTCCGGAACTGCTCCCGGGGATATCTACAAGACGATGGCCATGACGGCCTTCGTCAATTTCGGCAAGGAACTCCTGAAGTTCTTCGGTCTTGGGGAAGCGGACGGACAGGGCGAGCGGACAAGGGCCTCGAGTGGCCAGACGCATTCGGAGCTCTTCAGGCAATTCAAGAGCTATCTTTCCGAGGCAGGGAAGGATGCGCTGGACGCTTCAGTGTCGAACGCGGCTGAGAGCTTTGCTCTGGCCCATTCAACAGACATCCTGGAGATGGCGGGCGCCGTCAATGGTGAACTTGAGCAATTGGTTGGTATCTACGTCAACGGGTTGGCCCAAGGCGTAGATATCGGTGACCTGGCGGGAGACGTACTGGGCTCTCTGTTTGACGCGTAAGTTGAAGCAGAAGGTGTTTCGCAGAATTTCCCGAGGCCTGGGGAGACGGTTAAAGGATAACTGACACTCTCTGTCTCGAACATTGTGTAGTCTGGCGGGCCTGGAGAAAAAGACAATATACCCACAATGAGCCAGAAATCGCTTGACTGAGACACAACCCAGTTCAATAATTCGTGTTCATTGTCCCGAACAACCGACGGCACTGCCAAACAATGCGGGAGCGAACGTGGGCACAATCTTTCACAGAGCCCTGACAGCGATTGTGGTTCTGTGCGCGTGCACCCTCGCGCTCCAGGCTACCGCTGCCGCTTCCGCCCCCCCCGAGAGAAAGTGCTGCGAAGGGGCGGATGGTCCCTGTCGGATCTACATTGTCGCCGGTCCCCACGACAGCACGTACATCGAAGCGGCTCGACGGCTGAAGCGCTTGCTTGAAAATGCGTCCCGCGGCGAGCGACGTTTCGTCGTCAAAGTACTGTGTGAGCATGACAACGGCAAAGAGTTGTATGGGTCGGTGCACAATCTGTATTACCTGTTGCGACTCAATGGGGAGAACGCGCCGACCACGGTAGGAGCCTACAGCGATTCGAATCTGGGCTGTGACCACCTGACCACTGAGGATCTCGGCCACACCCAGGGTTGCAGCCTTGCGCTGGCGCAGGCAGATACGACGTACCTGCTGCAATCGGGCATCCTCTCTCCGCGTCTTTCAGCGGAGCGGGAGATGGAGCAGCGGGTGTACTCGGCCCGGGCCTCAGACCGGGATGCGACGGGTGACCAACCTGGTGAGCACACATGTGAGTCAGCAACCGACGACGAGAATGGCGCGTCCGAGGCGACGCTCGAATGGGTTTTCCAAGAGGCTCTGCAGAGTTCCCAGAGTACCAAGGACCCGCTGTTACCGGGGGAATTGCGAGCGATCGCCTCGCTCTTTCGCGAGGTGCTCCACATGGTCGTCCGGTATCCCCTGGCCGTAAGCGACCTGAGCAGCCTGGGCGACTTCCGGGTCTACATGGGGCGCCTGGGGTCCGGGACGCGCGTCACCGCTTCGGGGTTGCTCAACGCCTCAGGCATCCGCACGGAGACCGTTATCGAGAGTACCGCGTTCTTGACGCGGGAGAGTACCTACCCGCGGCTGTTCGAGAGCATGAGCGAACAACGGCTCGATGCCTTCTTCGTGGTCGCCACGCCCCCGTTCCGCCCCAGCGTTGAGGAAGGTGATATGACCTTCGACGAGTTGCTGGGGAGCCACCGGGCATACCTGCATCCGTTCTCTACCGGCGACATCCTGCGCCTGACGGCGCTCTTTCCTCTCTTCGCCTCCACGGTGATCCCGCCCGGCACCTACCCCGGCCAGCACACCCCCATCAGCACCGTGGGCATCGACGTACTGCTTCTCGGCACGTCGCAAACGCCTCCCTGGCTCACCAGCCACCTGGTGGAGACGCTGCTGCTGCACGAGGGGGATCTGAGCACTATGGTGCCCAGCAGTTCGGAATCCCTCGCACCGCCGTTCGAGATATCCTTCGCCGGCCTGGATGCCAGCTTGAATTCGTCGGACGTCAGCCGTAGCGAGAGCGTACCGTATCACGAGGGAACTCTGGAGTTCTTCGGTCTGGGGCACATCTTTTCGTACGAGACGAACGTCAAAATCGGGACGCTGGACTCACTGCGCCTGGAGTGGCACCGGTTCATCGACTACTTGGTCTACGGTTGCGCCGAGGAGACCCATCTGCTCTTCCTGTTCACCTTCGTTTTCCTGATGGCGCTCCTGGTGCTGGGCTTGCCCCGGTTGCGAGTGGGCACCATCCGCTACATCAACTCCCACCCCTTCCTCGCCGCTGCGCT
>CALFHQ010000831.1 GCA_937876385.1 uncultured Pseudomonadota bacterium | reverse complement strand
TGCCTCGCACGTTGCACTCCACCATCAATCGACGCTTGGAGTCGTCTCGACTGACCTGGGCTGGTGCCTCCACCTCATCGATTTTGGCGACCTCACCCAGCAACAGGCGGGCCCCGTCAGTCCCTTGCAGGGGAAGGGCCTTCATCGCCTCAATGGAGTCTCGATATCGCTTCGGGAAACGCACCTGAATTCCAAACCACCGCTGTCCTTCGTACAATTGCCCCACAATGGTTCCCCCAACAGCCGTCTCAACCAGCGCGTTGACATCACTGACGTTGAGACCGTGCCGAGAGAGCGCCGGAATGTTGGGCACCACCTCAATCTCCGTAAGGCCGGTGGTTTGTTCCACCTTGACGTCCTCGGCCCCGTCAATGGAGGACAAGATGGGGGCGATGAGCTCGCCGATGCGTCGAATCTCATCCAGGTCATCACCTACAACCTTGATTGCGAGGTCGGACTTTACTCCGCTGATGAGTTCGTTGACGCGCAGGGCAATGGGCTGGCTGAAGGACGGTCGAATTCCCGGAAACTCGGCGAACGTTGCCGACAGCTCCTCGAGGAGCCGGTCTCGGTCCATTCCTGGGCGCCATTCGTCTCGGGGGCGAAGCATAATGAGGATGTCGCTTTGTTCTGGACCCATGGGGTCTTCAGCGATTTCGGGACGGCCGGTTTTGCTCACAACCGTTGTCACTTCGGGGAACTTCTCCAGGATGCGGGCTTCGATGGCGGATGCCTGGCGAGCGCTGGCCTCGAGGGAGGCGCTGGGCAACCGGACGACGTTGACTGCGATGGCCCCTTCGTCCAGTGGAGGAAGGAATTCGGTGCCGATGCTCGGAAGCACCACTGCCACCGACGCCATCATGGCCACGGACAGCGAAGCGAGGATCCAGCGGTGGCGAATGGACCACTCCAGGCTAGGGCGGTAGACAGCCAGCAGTCCTCGAACGATGGGGTTTCCCCGGGCGCCCTCGGGTTTGCGTGAAGCGACCCAGGCGATGAGTGCCGGGACCACCGTGAGGGCCACCACCAGCGACGAGGCCATGGCCAAGAGGATGGTCAAGGCCATGGGCTTGAACATTCGCCCCTCCACTTCCTGCAAGGTGAACAGAGGAAGAAGGACCACTACGATGACCAGAATCGAAAAGAGCACCGGTCTGGCGACTTCCGACACCGCCTGCATGGCGACTTCAACCCTGGACTTGTCGGCGTTTTCAGGCCGCCGCATGGCTTGAACGATGTTCTCCACTACCACGATGGTCCCGTCCACCACCATCCCCACGGCGATTGCCAACCCTCCCAGGGTCATCAGGTTGGCCGTCAGTCCCAGCATCCCCATGGCGAGAAACACCATGGCAGCGGTTAAAGGCAGGGAGAGGGCGACCACAAGCGCCCCTCGCAAGTCCCAGAGGAACAGGAAGAGCACCAGAATGACGAAGATCCCCCCTTCGAGGAGCGCTTCAACAATGGTGGATATGGTCGCTTCGATGAGGTCTGTTCGGTCGTAGAAGGGGGAGATTCGAACATCCCTGGGGAGGGCTCTTTGCACCTCCTCGAGTCGTTCCTTCACGCTGTCCACCACCTCCCGGGAGTTCTCCCCCTTGAGCATGATGGTCATTCCGGCTACCGCTTCACCCCGTCCATCCCGGGTGACTGCCCCCTGGCGAGTCATGGACCCTTCCTCAACAAGGGCGACGTCTCCCACCGTAATGGGGGTTCCCGATTCACTCTTCAATACGATTCGGCGCAGATCCTCCTTGCTGGTCGCCAGCCCTTTTGCCACCACATAGCTTTGTTCTTCGCCGTTGGTGATGAACGAGCCTCCTACGTTGGCGTTGTTGTCTCGCACCGCCTGAAGCAGTTGTTTCAAGGAGAGGTCGTATTTCATCAACGCAAAGGGGTCGGGAAGGACATGAAACTGGCGCACTTTGCCGCCGAAGGAGTTCACCTCGGTGACCCCGGGAAGCCCTCGCAGTCGGGGGGCCACTTCCCAATCCTGGAGGGTCCTCAGGTCCTCGATGCTGTGAGACGGGGGAACCAACGGCTTGCCGTCTTCCGGGCAGGTGCCCGCTTCCGGCGACCACACGTCGTCGTGGTCCGGGCAGGTGTATCCTGCTTCCAGGGTGTATTGAAATACCTCCCCCAAACCGGTGCTGATGGGAGCCATCTCGCTCTCCACCCCCTTTGGAAGTTCCTTTTCCACCACGGAGAGGCGTTCGTGCACCAGCTCCCGGGCGAAGTAGATATCCGTTCCTTCCTCGAAAACCACTCGGACCTGGGACAGCGCATTCTTGGAGAGAGAGCGAACCTCCCTGACTTCGGGCAAACCGGACATGGCCAGCTCCACCGGGTAGGTGATCTGGCGTTCTACTTCGGACGTGTTGAGCCCCGGTGCCTGGCTTAAGATCATGACCTGGACGTTGGTTGCGTCCGGGAAAGCGTCGATGGGAAGCGCTCGCCAGGCCCAGACTCCGCCGGCCAGGAGGGCCACCGCAACCAGGGCGCTGAGGAGTCGTTGATTCACGAAAAAGCGAATGAGCGGCATCAGTTTCCTCCTCAGTCGGCGCAGCCGGCTCCCATCTGTTCTCTCAGCACGTCACTCTTCAAAAAGAACGCCCCTCGGGAAGCGACTTCGTCTCCATCCTTGAGTTCACCGGAGACCAGCAGGTGGTCTCCACTGCGTCCGGTGACAACAACCGTTCGTCGGGCCCAGAGATCGTCCTTCCAGTGGACAAAGAGGAATTGTTCCCCTTCGTTTGCGACCACTGCCGTGGCAGGTACGGAGAACCCCGAGGCCGTGCCGTCCAGATGCACGGTAGCGTCCACAAACATCCCAGGCTTCAACTGGGTTGCCTCGTTGCCCACCCGGATCCTCGCCTTTACTGTGCGAGTGGGGCTGTTCCCCATGGCGTTCAACAGATCCAGAGAGCCGGCAAAGGACATGTCCGGGTAGGAGCTTGAGCGAACCTGGGCCGGAAGGGGGAGGGAGGTGCCGTCAAAGAGGTGAAGTTGCGAGGGATAGACGTCGCACCACACCCAGACCTCGGTGAGGTCGACCAGACGCCAGAGGGTGTCCTTTCCTTCCACCCAAACCCCCGAAGCGACATCCTGCTCCACAATCGTCCCTCCGATAGGGGCTCGAATCTGGAAGTCCCCGGTGGGCGTATTTCCCGATTGAAGGAGGGTCTCCACTTCTTCCATGGAGAGTCCAAACAGGAGCAATTGGCGATGGCTCACCGCCATCCGGGTTTCGTTTCGCTCCACACTCTGTTGTGCCTCCAATCGTGCCACGTCCAGCCCCAGGAGAATCTCTTCGGCGGTACCCGCCAACTCTGCTCTGGCAGAGGAAAGCGCTGCCGTTGTGTGGGCATCCAGGTCGAATTCGAGGGTCTCGAGAGCCCCCGCCAGTCATCCCCTGG
>CALFHQ010000830.1 GCA_937876385.1 uncultured Pseudomonadota bacterium | reverse complement strand
CCCTCGGGTCTTCTTTCCCACCGGGCATCGGCCGCATCCCAACAACAATTTGCTGTGGGGAACGGGACCTGAGATTGAGACTGGCATTGGTGGCTGGGCAGCAGGGTTCACTCAAGGGTATGACCTGCGAATTTTCGAACACATCTTCAGGATGGGCAAATTGCCAGTTCCCTTGTCCCTCATCGCCAGCACCGAGTTTGGTGCGGCCTATGGGTTTCCCCAGCAGCGTGAGTATCCGGACAACTTTCCCGCCCCCAACCCCCTCGCCTCGACCCTGGACCCCTCTGCGTTCCCCGACCTTTCGCATCTGAACGGGAGTTTCACCTACACGCCGGGATGGTCCATGAACTGGATCTCCCAGTTGCAGCTGTCGTTTGCCATCTTCGGGTTTGGCGTGGCCTACGGGATTCAGCACAGCCAGGAGCCGGAGTTGATTGGTGACAATGCGTTCCTGCAAATGGCCAAGGGCCTCGAACTCCTCGGTCAGCAGACGCTGGAGGCGGTGCAGTTTGCCGGCTCCATTTCGCTGCTCCCCTTCTACATTCCCATCGATATTGCTTTCCAATATCGCAAGGTCATCGATGGCTACAATGCCATTGTCTTTGATAACTACTACCAGCTCACCGTCAAGGGCTACATCCCGCTGAAGATGTTGTGGGAGTGAACTGACGTTGCGGCCATGCCGGTACTCTAGTAGGTGTGTGCCCTATCCTGCATCATGATGATGTATTTCGGTAGCACGGCGGTGAAGAGCTTGGCCTGCGAGAGCTTCTTGAAGTTGCCGGTGGTGTCGAAGATGCCCGAGCCGTAGCCAGTGCCCGCACCCGAGACGTTGTAGACCCCCGCTTCCAACAGTTGCGCCTCGCTGTAGCCCTTGGTGCTGTTGTTCTTGTTCAGGCCGTTCAACTGGTAGCTGGCCGGGTTGCCCTGGGAGATCCAGAACATCGCTTCGCGGCCATTGTAGCGGGTGGGCTGGATGTGGTCGTGGAGGAACTGAACACGCAAATAGTGGACGTTAAGGTCAGGGAGATAGGTGCGTGCTTCTCGGGCATGCCACCAGACGTCGTCGGCACAGGTGACGCCGGCTTCCCGCAGGATGGGACCGTTGACGTTGCAGACGTAACTGTTGGGAGTGCCGTCGAAGCCTTTCCCATCGGAGGAGGTTCCGGTGGGGAATTTGTACTTGCGCAAATTGATGTCGAAGTCGCAGCGTGTCGTGGAGACCCCAGGGCCGTCCTCGTTGATGTACCAGCCTTCCAGATCCACATAGTAGGGGGACTGAGAGACGAAGCAGCGGTTGGGCGGGCCCTCC
>CALFHQ010000829.1 GCA_937876385.1 uncultured Pseudomonadota bacterium | reverse complement strand
GCCGAGTGGTCGCTCCAACTTGCTCCAATGAGTTGTTGTGGGTTACTCTTTGTTGGTTGCGAAAGGAGGGTGCCGGGTGAAGACGTTCAAGATCGCTGATGTGGAGATTGGAGCGGGTCGGACCTACGTTGTAGCGGAGTTGTCGGCAAACCACTGCGGTGAGTTTGATACGGCAGTGAAGACCATCCTGGCGATGGCCAGGTCGGGGGCGGATGCGGTGAAGCTTCAGACGTACCGGCCTCAGTCCCTGACGCTGGATGTGGACAACGAGTATTTTGGTCCCATTGCTTCCGGATTGTGGAAGGGGCGAACGCACTGGGATCTTTATCGTGAGGCGCAGACTCCGTGGGAATGGACGAAGGATTTGATGGCGGTAGCACGGGAGGAGGGGCTGGATTGTTTTTCCTCTCCGTTCGACTGGGACGCCGTAGATTTTCTGGCGGGTCTGGATGTTCCGGCGTTCAAGATAGCGTCCTTTGAGATCACTGACATTCCCCTCATTGCCCGAGCCGCGAAGGTTGGGAAGCCCATGATCCTCTCCACCGGAATTGCATTGGAAGGGGATATTCGAAAAGCGCTGGAGGCTTGTTACAGCGCCGGCAACCGGGACGTAGCTGTTTTGAAATGCACATCGGCGTACCCGGCTCCGCTGGCTGACATGAACCTTCGAGCCATTCTCACTTTGGGTGAGGTTTTCGATGTTCCCGTGGGTTTGTCGGACCATACGGTGGGGCATTCTGCTGCGGTGGCCGCCGTTTCCCTGGGAGCGTGCATGGTGGAGAAGCACTTCACCTTGAGTCGTTCTCAAGGGGGAGCGGACGCTGCGTTTTCCATGGAACCTGAGGAGTTTGCCGCCATGGTCAGGTCCATCCGAGAGGTGGAGATGGCGTTGGGCGAGGGGGGGCTGGGGTTAACCGACTCCCAGAAGGCGTCTCGAGTCCATCGGCGCTCGTTGTTTGTGGTTCGAGACATGCGTGAGGGAGATGTTTTGACCCTGGACGATGTGTCCTCTCTGCGACCGGGAGCTGGGCTGCCCCCCGAGAAGTTGTTTGAAATTTTGGGGAAGCGGGTCGTTCGTGATGTTGCCAGGGGAGCCCCGTTGTCTCTGGATCTTCTCGAATAGCGATTTGCCTTTGGTCCTTTTCGGCTCCAAAGTCCCTTTTCCCGTGCCGGTTCCCTTTGCTCTGTAGCACGGATTGTCTTTATACTGTCGGCTTGACTTTGGAACTTGTGGAGGGTTGAGTGGCGGAATCTCCAGAGAAGCAGGCAAAGGACCGCAGCAAGTTTCCCAGGCTCTATTGGCTCGTGGTGATCTTCGAGTTTTTCGAGCGGGGTTCTTATTATGGAATGATGAGTGTCCTGTCGGTGTACCTCACCGATCAGTTGGACATTCCAAAAGAGAACGTCGGGATCATCAAGGGAACGATCCAGCCGCTCTTGTATTTCCTCCCGATCATCACCGGTGCGCTGGCCGATCGGTTTGGCTATCGGCGAACCCTCATGGTGGCCTTCTCGTTGTTGGGCGGTGGGTATTTTCTGACCAGCCAGGCAACCGACTATGCTGCGGTGTTCATGGCTCTGGTGGTGATGGGGATTGGGGCCGGGACATTCAAACCGGTGATTTCCGGGACCATCGCCCGTTGCACGGATGAGACGAACTCGACTCTGGGCTTTGGAATTTTCTATTGGACCATCAACCTCGGGGCTTTCCTCTTCCCGTTGTTCCTGGTTCCCTTCTTGAAGAACAATGTTGGCTGG
>CALFHQ010000828.1 GCA_937876385.1 uncultured Pseudomonadota bacterium | reverse complement strand
GGCGGTTGGAAAGAGCAGGTAATCGCAGAAGTGAGCGACGGCACCGGATGGAACCCCTGGGCCGGAGAGATCGAGTACGCACTGACCCACTCCGCTGCCGCAGCAAAGAAGGCCTCGGACTTCATCACCGAGGCCATGACCGACATGGGGGTCGATTCCCTTTGGGTGGACGTGAAAGAGGGCACCGTGTCCGAGGCAAACCTCGAGATGGCCCCTCCCTATTCCCTGCTGTTCCAGGACGGAATCTTGTCCTTTGTCCCCGACTGCGTTGCAACCGACCCGGTGGAGGCCGTCGAGGTGGTGGCCACCGGCTGGACCACGAGCCAGGATTGGTGCAAACTCTCGGAAGGTGTCACCGCCGTGACGATTCACTTCGACGACCCCGAACAGTTTGCTTCGAGGGATGTCGTGGTCCGCTTTCCTCGAGCCACCTCCATGATGTCCTATGTCCCCGCTTTGACGGAAATGAGTGGAGAAGCCACCACCTTCGATGTCTCTGAGATGCCTCTGTATGACACCGGGATGTGCGCCATTCCCATTGCCAACGGATTGTTGGGGGTGGGAGACAACCAGTGGATTGTCAAGGTCACCTCCTCGGTGCATCTCGCTGCCCGAATCATGAAGGACATCCCCATCGTGGAGTTCAGAAACGAAGCCCAGGCCCGAGAGGCGACCCAGTGGACCTTCCTCTATCTCTCAGGAATCGAAGAAGGGGAAGCGGTGGAAATCGCAAACCGTCTCAACGTCTATCCAACCATCGAAATTCGCTAGACGCCAGTCAGGAGAATCATGAACACGCATACCAAACCTCGGGTGTACTTTGCCGCAGCGCAGGGGGAACCCGGTCGAAACAAGTTTGACCGAATCAGCGAATTGCTCCAGGCAGCCTCGGTGAATGAACGGTTTCGAGCTGGCGATCTGGTGGCCGTGAAGGTTCACTGGGGGGAAATCGGCAACGCCGATTTCATCCCGTCTTTCTTCGTGCGCCACATCGTGGACGAGGTGAAGAAGGGCGGTGCCATTCCCTTCGTTACCGACACGAATACCCTCTATCGAGGAACCCGTCACGACGCGGTGTCCAACCTGAAGACGGCGGCCCAGCACGGGTTCACGCCGGAAACCGTGGGGGCACCGCTTCTTGTCGCCGACGGCTTGCGAGGGTCCGACTATCGAGAGGTTCCCGTGCCCGGCGTTCACACCCAATCGGCTCGAGTGGCCACGGCCATCTCGGAAGCCGATGGGATGGTGGTTGTGAGTCATGTCAAGGGGCACATGGTATTTGGATACGCCGGCGCCTTGAAGAACCTGGGAATGGGATGCTCTCCTTCCGGCTCCAAGCAGTTCCTTCACGCCAACATTCGTCCCCGAGTAGATACCAAACGGTGTACCGGGTGTGGGACCTGTTTCAAGCATTGCCATTTCGACGCCATCACCATGCATTCAAGCAGCGACGGCGCCCACAAGAAGGCGCAAATCGATCTCAAGATCTGTACCGGATGCGGCGAGTGTGTGGGGGTGTGCCCCGAAGAAGCCATCCCCATCGATTGGGGAGGCAAACCGGCTGCTACTCAGGAAAAAACGGCGGAATACGCTTGCGGTGTGGTGGCGGGGAAGGAGGGGCGGTGCCTGTACATCAACTTCCTCACCGCCGTTGTTCCCGATTGCGACTGCAGTGACTGGTCCGACCGGCCCATGGTGCCAGACCTCGGGTACCTCGTATCTACGGACCCCGTTGCCATCGACCAGGCCAGCATCGATCTCGTACTCCAAGCGCCCGTGGCATCCTGGAT
>CALFHQ010000827.1 GCA_937876385.1 uncultured Pseudomonadota bacterium | reverse complement strand
CAACGAACCAGGGAGGTGCTCGCCATGTAGCCCCCCTCAACGGGAACCGCACCCTAGAGGCACCGTCGATCAATCGTTGTCGGCGATAAGGGTTTCCAAGAATCGGCGAGATGATTTCTCCAACGCCTTTTCGTTGTATCCCCCCTCCAGGTAGACCCCCACCTTTCCCTGACAGAAGGTGTCTGCTATCTGCTTCACCAACCGAGCAATCTCTTCGTACCCATCTTCATCCATCTCATGCCCGGCAAGAAAGTCCGCCCAATGGGCATCGAATCCCGCCGAAATCAGAAGGACATCCGGTTTGAACCAGTCCATCTCGTCAGCGAATCTCAGGGTCGCTTCTCGGTATTCGTTGTTCCCTGCACCGGCAGGATACGGCATGTTCAAGGTGGTTCCCCGTGCCATCCCATTTCCCAACTCTCCGGGCATGCCGCTTCCGGGAAAGAGCGGCCACTGGTGCACCGAAGCGTAGAACACAGAAGGATCTTCATAGAAGGCGTTCTGGGTTCCGTTGCCATGATGTACATCGAAATCGAAGATGGCAACCTTGGACACGCCGCGATTGACAATCAGGTGTCTGGCACCCACGGCGACGTTATTGAAGAGACAAAAACCGTAGGCCTTGTCGGCTTCGGCATGGTGCCCCGGAGGCCTCACGGCGAAAAACGCCTGGTCCATCTTCCCATCGAGGAGATCGTTCAATCCGTCAATGGACCCCCCGACGGCCATGCTCGCCGCATCGAAGCTGTGCAGACTCACCGGGGTCTCTACATCCAGTCGCTGGGCACCGGACTCGATTCGCTCCTGCACGAAGTGGATGTAATTCTCTTCGTGGACGAGGGCCAACTCCTGGAGGGTCGCCAGTCGAGGGGTCAACCCCAGGCGCTTCTCCAAAGGCAGCTTTTCGAGGGCTTTGCGGACAGCCTCAAGACGTTGGGGTCCTTCGGGGTGCCCCCCAGTGTCGTGCTTCATGAAGATTGGGTCCCACAACACACCAAGCATGCGTCCTCCTCCACTACCAACATTCCAACACACCGTGTGCTCAAAGTATGTTGCGCTGGCCAG
>CALFHQ010000826.1 GCA_937876385.1 uncultured Pseudomonadota bacterium | reverse complement strand
ACTGAAAGTTCTACTTCAAGGGCCTTGCCGGGGGGAATGAGACCTCGAGAGAAGACTGGACCGGTTTCACCCTGGGGTCTCGGATCAAAGAGAAGTTCCCCGGCGTCGGTGGTCAACGCCCCTCGGGCGGGACCCTGCATGGGAGCCAGGGTTCCGTCAATAACGTCGGGGGATACCACGTCCCGAACCAGCATGTAGTCCTCAGACCGATTGACGATGCGCAAGCGGACGGGGGTTGACTTGGCCCCTTTGGCTTCATCCAGCCGCGTGACTCCGTAGGACATCTGGCGCAGGTTCATGCACCGACCCACGACATTGCAACTCGACGAACCCACGGCAACTAACCCCAACAATGCAACCAGCAAAACGACTCGATTCATTGATTTTCTCCTTCTTTCGTGAGTCCCCGTCTTACCAGGGCTCCGGCGTTGGCTTCAAATTCTCCAGGCACCTCGATAATCATCCCATGCTGGGCCAATTCGAGGATTTCTCCGTCCCTTGATCGGATCTGGTCGAGGACCGTCCGTTCACTCTTCATCCTCGGACTCCGAACCTCCACCACTTCCCCAGGACGCACTTCGTTGGACAATCGCACCCGCAGCCCACCGGCGTGGCGCTCCACGACCTCGCCCAGGAAGCGATTGCGATTGCCAAGCTTCGAGCCGCCAGGGTTGTAACTGTCCGCAGGAACTTCTCCCGTGAGGAAATGTGTGGAGAATCCACGCTGGGTCAAGTTCTCCAGCTCCTTCGTAAGCTCCGGGAGGCGCCGCCGAAATCCTTCCCGCCCCTGGCTCCAGAGCGTGTCGATGGCGGTTCTGTAAACATCGGTGACGACCCCGACATACTGCTGCGAGCGGGTCCGTCCTTCAATCTTCAGCGCTTCCACCCCCGTTGCGACGAGGTCGTCAAACACCGGCAGGGAGCACAAATCGCTGGCATCAAAAAAGTGGGTTCCCCGCTCGTCTTCCACCACGGGATTCCCCACACCAGGGCGCAGCCGGTCTTCCAGCTCGGCATACTTCCAGCGGCAACCCTGCGCACAAGCTCCGCGCCTGGGATCTCGACCCGCCCAATAGAGCGACAACAGGCAGCGGCCGGAGTAGGCGATGCACACGGCCCCGTGGATGAAGACTTCAAGGGGGCCTGGAACCCGTCGAACCAAAGCACCAATCTCGTCTATGCTCAATTCACGGGCCAGCACAATGCGAGAAATCCCCTGCTCAAACCAGAATCGCGCCGACGCCGAATTCGTGACGCTCATCTGAGTGCTCAAATGCAGACGCAACCCCGGTGCCACTTTTCGAGCCAATGCGAAGGCCCCGGCATCCCCCACGATGACGCCGTGAGGCCGCAACCCCTCCAGCTTTCGGAAGTGGTCCGCCATGTCGGGGAGCTCCACTTCGTTGGGAAGGATGTTCACAGTGACATAGACCCTCTTCTCCATGGCCCGGGCGATGGCCAGCCCCTCCTCCAGAGTTTCCATTGAGAAGTTCCCGGCAAACTGGCGCATGGAAAACCGTTTCAGTCCCACATAGCAAGCGTCGGCACCAAACAGAAAAGCCGTCCTGAGCTTCGCCAGATTCCCTGCAGGCGCCAGAAGCTCGGGCTTCTTCCCCTGAAAGGGTCCGTGAGGCAACATGTCTTCCCTTGACTCAGTCAATGCACTTCCTCATCGCCCGACAAACAGCGTCGTCATCTGTTCCTCGTTGAATCCCACCGTCACCGTGGCCAGGGCTTCCATGCTCACAGTGTCCAGAACCAGGATATTGACAGATTCTCCGGCCACACCGGCCACGTCCAACTCCCCCCCAGCCTCCCGAGTCTGAATTCCCTTGAAACGAGCAGTGGACAAGGAGATGAACTTGTCCGGTTCTCCCACCACCGCCAGTCCATTTGCCAGAACAGGGACGAGCACCACATAATCGAAATCGTACAGGTGCTCCATCTCTTGAAGCTCCAGCGAATCCTCCACCACGGCCCATTCCCCGGTGCGCCAGTTCCACGCGACTACCGGACCTTCCACCCCCACTTCCTCCAAATCCAAGGTCCACGAAGTGACCTTCGCCGGCCATTGGAACATCTTTCCCACGGGCAATTCGTCGTAGCTCAAGGCGGCCCACGCAATGTCCATGGGGGTGCGCTCGGGGTGGTTCTCGGCGAGGTTGTAGGCAGCGACATAGACAGCCTTGCCGGCATCTTTGTGGTCGGAGGAAGTATACACGGTGTAGGGGCGGCTGTGGGGAAGAAACATCGCTTCCACCGGGAAGGCCGGGCGGTCCGGTTTCAGCAGGAGCCCATCACTGCGGCAAGTCCTCAGTAGAATGTCGGCGTCCATAGCTCCCACGGCATCCCCGGCACCCACCATCCCGCCGCTCATGATGCTGATGAGGGCTTCGGCTTCTCCGTGGGACTCGCTGCTGTGGAAGTTGTCCTTAAAGGGCCACAGCCCAACCGCCCAGGCCACCATGTTCACCGTGTGGAATTGCGGCCAATACGATTCCTTGGAAATCCCGGCGGAATAGTCGATGGAGGTCCGCACGGTGGTGGGAGTTACCATGTCCACCGATTGCATGAGGTGGGCCGCACCGGTCATGCAAAGCTGCATGGTGAGCCCCTCCTCTCGACAGGCGTCATCCATGCCCAACATCCAATTGCGTCCCCGGTCCGGGGCCTGGCGAAGGTACGAGGCTCCCCAGTATTGGCTCACAAGCCAGTCCTGTTCGTAGGTAACGGCCCCCCACGATTTTGCGTTGGCAGCAAACTCCTGATACACCCCCATGTCGAGGGGGAAGGACATCTCTACATCGTCCACGAAGTCGAATTCGCCTTTGTACTGGTTTGTTTTGGCAAACCATCGATTGTGGAGGATGAGGGGGAGGTCCAGGCTCTTCTGAAATGCCTGCAGCCCATCCGGGAACATCTCTGGAATGGGTTCCCACAAGAGAAGCCCGCCGGGGGGAGCCAATCCCACCCCTTCGACCTTGAAGTACCACCAGGAATCCAACTGCAGCGAGCCCAGCGGGATGCCTCTGGCGTCTGCATCCGCCTTCACCGCCAGAAGGGTGTCCGCTTCATTCAATCCGTCTTCCGTCTTGTAATAGTAGTAGGCTCCGTTGTCGGTCCAGTAGCTCAGATGGGACAAACCTCGGTCGGCATACGCTTCCACCCGCTCCTTTCCACGGTCTTCAAGAAGCACGTCCCCCCAAGCCTCCAACGTCTTCTGAATTCCGTGCCCCTTGACCAGAACGAAGCGGTGCTCGAAGTCGGCTGGAGTCTCCTGAATCTCTCCGTGAAGGCCGTAGTGGATGCTCCCATCCTCGAACCAGACAAGTCCGTCGAAGAAGTGATTCATGGGGGAGAAAACGATCACGTCCAGGCTATCCGTGTAGAGAATCAAGGGACCGTGAGTGCGCAGAGACTCCATGTACGGGGGCATCATGGGGGTGACCATGAAGTTCAGAAGGTGTGTGTAGTCAGCATCGACGGGGATGGGGGGATACTCGAAGGAAGGGGTCTCGAAGGTCCCCGTGGCCATGCCGGACAACCCCGCTGCCTCGTTGTGTGAGAAGGTCGCCACTTCAAAGGGAAAGTCCTCTACGGCGTCCAGGATCTCGACGTCTGGGGAAGCGTCCAGGGAGACACCGTCCAGCGTGTCGCCTCCTGACATGTCGTCCCCATTGCCACAAACTCCGGCCCCCTTGCTCGAGCACCCCAGTCCAACCAGGATCGAGACAGCCGCTGCCAAAGCAATTCTCGTCGTCCTTGTCATGCTATCTTACCCCTTGCGAGCCAGCAGAATTCCCAACACGACCACCGCAACGGACACCGCTCCCACGATCATTGCGCTGGTGGCGATGTGCTCCCCAACAGTCTGCATCACGAACTCTGCATACTTCGAAATACGCGCCGCCACCGCTTCTCCCGCTGCCGTGTTCATCCAGGGCTGGCTTTCCCGTGGAATAAGATCCTGACCACGAAAGGACATGGCGCTCAACATCGGGGCGCCCATGGTTTTCCCAATGATGTACAAGAAGAGGGCAGAGGCCAAACCGGTGACCCCACTCCAGACCAGGAAGCTCTTACCACCTCCCACCGCAGAGAAGATCAAAATCAGCGAGATGGGAAACAAAAGAAGGAGCCACATCAACGAGTTCACCCAGGAAAAAGCGTTCACCCCTGGAAGCTCCTTCTCCCCCTGGAATACCTTGTGTTCGTCCGGAAAACGGCTCAGGCGCTGAACTGCAATCTCAACAGCCAGGGCCGGCTGCTGAAAACCGGGGTTGCACGGAGGCAGCTTTTTTACGGCTTTGGGGTTGCGGGTCATAAGTCGCCACGCCGTTGTCTGCACGGCGTCACAAGGGGGTAGGGCTTCCAGTGTTCGATTGGCCACCCCTTTGACGTAGTCTGAATTCAACCCCTTCTTCAAGGGACGCAAATCGATGGAGATGTCCTGAGGTTGCAGTTCCCCTTTCAAGACGCCGATAACCTGCTTGATAAGCGGCTGCACTTCGGTATCAAGCCAACCCTGAATACCCGATTCCTTGAGGAAATTCGACGCACTGGGCTCTGCCTTGTGCAAGGCCGCCAGCCAAGCTCTGGCGTCGGGATCTTTCACCGAGCCAGTCTCCTCGCTGAGGGCGTAGAACTCCTCGGCAGCTTCCGGAAACTCCTCCACGGCCTGCTGGGGAACCTTCTCTAAGAACTCCTCTGAAAATACCGCGCTGGTGACGCTCACAGCCAACTGTGTGGCAACAAACAGAGGAACTCCCAGACACACAAGCAGAAAAACTCCCAACACCTTTCTGGCACCGTCCATACCTTCTCCTTTGGCAATTCAGGCAAGCTCCCATATTGAACCCCAAATTTCACCCTGGGTAAAGCCTTCATCAGGGAAAGTTTCCCGCTTCGCTCGCCACGCTCGAACAGTGCCCCTAAGCTCATTGGATTCAATTCGCCTCCGTACGATGGTTGCGAGCCAACAGCTCATGGGTTATCCTGGATCGGGAGTTCGTTGGCCTACATTGCGAAGTGCAGTCTGCGTACAGAACGGCGGCACTTCTGTAGGCCGATGCTTCGGGTTGCCGGGTCGTCATCCGGGAGGAGAGCTGGAGTCTTGATTAGAATCGCTTGCCGGGAATTGGAGAGCTTCTACTTGGGGATCTGCGGGCGGTTGAGCAAGGACTGCAAATCAAGGGATTGACCAGGAAGCAAGCCTCCAAGCGTTTCAGAAATCCGGACGCTCTGCAAAGTCCGTCCAGCGAATTGGCGCGGCTCACCCAGGAAAAGTATCAGAAGATTGGTGGGTCCAGAGCGATCGCTCCCCACCTCAACCTCGAAGGAAACAAATCCGTCAGCTTTCGCGCTCTCATCGCTGGTTTGAAGTCGCTCTGCGAATAGCTTTGCGCCGCTCTCTCGAGCATTGCCCCAGTGCCTTGGAGTTGCTGGAAGTTGAGTTCCGTCCACAAACTCCGTATCCTATCACCCATTAGAAACAACCATGAGGGACAATGACCATGAGAAACACCACCAGGTTCAGCCTCTTGTCTGCGGCGGCTTTACTCGTAACCGTTGGCATATTTGCTTCCCAAACCCTTTTCTCGGGCTGCGACCCGGCCGTCTCAGACGAAGCCACCGTAACCGTCGAAGGACGACTTCTCTACCAGGATGGAACCCCCGCATCCGACGTCTTCGTTCGCCTCAACAAGACCGATCTCGATATCCTCGACGTGGACTGGGTTGTAGGAAACATCGTGAACCAGGACAAGACCCCCTTCAAGAGCGCCCGAACGGACTCGGAAGGCCACTTCCTGTTTGAGTTCTCCGGCGCCGAAGCCAACAACAATAACCAGATGTGGGCCGCCTACTTCGTCGTCTATGCCATTCATCCAGACGACCCAGCAAGCCACCTCGCAGTGGCCAGCGACTCCTTCTCCTTCAATAACCAGAGCTTGAACAAGGTCGTCCCCGATATGCGGTTCTGGGACATCCCCACAGGCGGTCTCACCATCAGCGACACCGATGTCACAGTAAGCTTCGAAGCCACCGACCTGGCCCCCGAAAACGGCACCTACCTCGTCTACTTCGCCGACACGGCCTGGACCGCCGAGGTCAAAGGCACATCCTTCTCACTCCCTCTCTACGCACTGGAACCGTGCACCGAGTCCGTGAAGGACGACCCCTCCGAATGTGTCCCCAAAACCACTCACGCCGTGCAAATCATCAGCCTCGCCGACGGCCTGCGCTACCGCTCCGCCTGGCACACCTTTGAGGCCACAAACCCCGAAGGACTCGGGCTGTGGTTCAGAGACCCAGACGACAATCGCTCCGCCTCGACGTGCTCCGGGAAGGTTCTCTATGACCTCAACGACGGAAAGTTCTCAGGAGAAAACGCCATCGCCGTAACCGGAGGCGGCGTCACGCAACAAGATCTCCAATGCATCATCGTTGACCTCCAGGAGCCCGCCGTTCTCAGCCGTCTCCTCCTCCACAATGGAACCATGCTCAACCACAAAGATGCCGTCCTGGACATCTCCACCACAAACGATGAAGACCCCGACACCGCAACCTGGCAACTCCAAAGCACCTGGGAAGGCACGGACCAACGCTTCTGGAATGTCAACCTCGACGTCGATCTGAAAGACACTCCCGCCCGTTTCGTCCGACTTCAGTTGGCCGACAAGGGTGGCGAGCAATCCTGGTTCTACCTGGGGGAGATTTCCTTGTTTGGAGTGCCCCAGACTGCTGATTAGTCCACACTGAAAAACACTAGCTGACACGCCCTTTCTCGTCGTTTGCTCTTGACAGATTCTCCTCAGCGATTACTTTTTGTTATCATCTGCGAGGAACGGCAAATGACGACGACACAGACAAATCCCGGTGTTCAGAACCTGGCCGAGGTTGGCAAAGCAGTCGCTCACCCCCTCCGCCTGAAGATTCTCTACCTCCTATTGGAAGAATCGAGAATCGTTTCAGACCTCCAGGACCTGCTCGAAGTTGACGCCAGCGTAGTCTCAAAGCACCTGGCCATCCTCAAGGACACCGGAATGGTCACATGCGCCCCCGAA
>CALFHQ010000825.1 GCA_937876385.1 uncultured Pseudomonadota bacterium | reverse complement strand
AAAGACGACCCCGACGTAACCGCGACCACCAAAGATAAATCCTCTACCGACGATGACGAGCGGCCCGTCATTGAGGTGACCACGGACATCCCGAAGGTCGTGGACGAACTTGAAGCTGCTCTCGATGAAGCCAACCTCGGCGTGTACCAGAGATCGGGACTCCTCGCTTGGATCGTGCGGGACGCAGATCCACCTCCAGGGCTTCGAAGACCACCTGGCTCTCACGGGATCCAAGTCCTATCTGATTCTGCAATGACAGAGCTGTCGGTGCGGGCTGCCAGGTGGAGGAAGTACGACGGTCGGTCGAAGAAGCTAGTGCCGTGTCTCCCTCCGCCCTGGGCGGTCTCCTCGCTGCGTGCTCGTGGAAGCTGGAGCTTCCCAGTTCTGTCCGGTGTCGTGGAAACACCGACGCTTCGCCCCGATGGAACCTTGCTGGACAAGCCTGGGTACGATCCGCATACGGGTCTCCTCTACATTCCAGGAAGGGCGACGTACCCGGACATCATCCAGACCCCCACGCTGGACGATGCAAAGATGGCGCTGGAGAAGCTCTCGGAGCCGTTCGTGGATTTTCCATTCTGTGAGCCGTACCACCGCAGCGCCGCTCTCGCGGTGGTACTCACCGCCGTGGGGCGATGGGCCATCACCGGATGTGTCCCGATGTTCGTGGTTGGTGCTCCAGTTCCAGGAACCGGCAAGTCCCTCCTCGCAGATGTGGTCGGTTTCATAGCCACCGGACGTGGGCCAGCTCGGATGTCTCAGGCCAAGGATGAGGACGAGGAAAGGAAGCGGTTGCTGGCACTGGCATTGGCCGGTGACCAGCTAGTCCTGATCGACAACATTACGCGCAGACTTGGCAGTGGTGCCCTCGACGCGGCTTTGACTGCCGGTCGCATCCGTGACCGCCTTTTGGGTGAGTCGAAAATAGTCGAGGCTGACTGGACAGCCGTTCTCATCGCCACAGGCAACGGCATCACCTACGCTGGCGACACTGGACGCCGCGTGGTTCCCATTGACCTCGACCCTAACCAAGAAAATCCAGAGGAACGGTCAGGATGGCGCTACCCGAACCTTTTGGGGTGGGTGCAACAAGAGCGCCCCGAGCTAGTTGCAGCGGCTCTCACTGTGCTCAGGGCCTTCCACGTAGCAGGTCAGCCAAGGCACGGACTTGCACCAATGGGCAGCTTCGAGTCCTGGGACAAGCTGGTACGTGGCGCACTCATTTGGGCTGGTGAATCCGACCCACTAGCTGGGCGCGAGCGGATACGCCAGGACTCCGACCCGGAGCGGGATGCCCTTCGTCGGGTACTTGTAACCTGGCAAGAGGTCTATGGTGACGGTGCCAGGACGCTGGCTGAGGTGAGGAGGGAGCTTCAGGACTGCGAGAGCCTGGTTCCCAGGAATGGTGAATTGACCCCCGACGATCCTCCCCAAGTGCGGCTACGGGACGCTCTTTGTGTCCTGGACTGGAAAAGCGATGGGAAGAACTGGAATGCTCGTGTGGTCGGCAACGTCATCCGGCGTGCGAAGGGTCGCATCCTGGATGGGCTCAAGTTCACCTCGTTCGGCAACAAGTACGCCAAGTGGAAGGTCGAGGGGGATGGCATCAGGGGCATCAACGGCATCAGCACAACCCCATACCAGGAAACTGTCACTTCAAATGGTAATGACAGTTCTATATATAGGGGGAAAACTGATGCCTTCGATGCCCCTGATGCCACGGAGAGGGCGGGCACTCTCGAAAAGCCGGCCAATGGAGTTTTGGAGCTGATGGCAACCAAATCGTCTGAGTCTCCCCTCAACGTATCGAGCTGGCCGACAGAGTTGCAACGTCGGTTTGAGGCGGAGTCGATGGATGCGGTGACGGACTCTGTCATCAACGATGACGACCGCTCTCTCGAAGAAATCGAGAGGGAAGTTGCCCGGAGAATTTGGGAAGGCGCAACGGCAGGAGTGAATTGATCCAGCGCCTCACGCCTCGTGTCCCGGCAGGTCAATTTCAGCAATCTGCATCGGTCTTCTTAAAGCTGGGATTGAAGAGCACCTCGACGGTGTTTGATGGGCAGCAGCCTGAATTTGGATGTGCCCCTGCTGCCCCCGTTGCGGGCCAAGGTGGTCTTTGCTGTTCGTTCGTCAGTATCCTCCACCGACATGAACCGACGTTGACCCGCACAAGTGGGCACAAGTACGATTGTCTTTCTCCTACCCGCCAGGAGGTGTCCATCTGCAATGTTGCGTTGACCGGGAGAAGGGGCAATGAGCACTCAAACCACGCTATACAGATTTTTCAATGCTTCTGGGACACTCTTGTATGTCGGCATTTCCGAAGCAGGTGCAATGCGCTGGAGCAGTCACCGCCGAGGAAAGGGCTGGTGGGCAGATGTCGCAAGCGTGATAACGGAGCATTACCCAGATCGTCCCTCAGCCGCAGAGGCCGAAATTGCCGCAATTCATACCGAGTCGCCCAAGTACAACATCGTTCACAACAGGAAAAAGGGCCTTGAGGTAACGGTCGAACGGGGGAGTGAGGAGTGGTTCTTTAGAAGCAGAACAACACACCATCAAAAGAACACAGACTTGGTGCTGTACGGTGAGCTGAATTGTTCCTCTGCCATTGATGACTGCCCTTATGACGATGGCGAAGATCAGCTTGAATTCTACGTAGATTATGTTCGGAGAAACGCACGGGATGAGTGGGATGCTGATGCCGTATTCATCTACTGGTGCGTACAAGGGGAAGGAGTCTCGGAGGCGGCACCATTTATGGATTTTGGGGAGGAAAATTTTCTTACCCACTACACTTGGCCGGAGAATGCAAATGGAGAGTTGATTGATTGGTTCAAACTCCCAGTAAAAAATCTGAGGTTCCCCAAATTCGCACAAGCTCTCGTTTGGACACCTGCACCGCTGCAACCTACTTGCCCTTTGCGTTCAATCTGGGCCTCTAAGATGGGCCAGGTTGTTTAATGCAATTAGGTGTTTAGGTGACATGGCAGAGCCGGAAGCCAAGGCACGGGATGCAAGGGAGAGCGCCAAGGTGCTGCGATCTCCGGGGGTGATCATCCTGTAGGATTGAGGGAGAATGCCTCCAGACAAGCTAGGAGGTAAGCATGGCAATCAAGTGGCACAGAATAAATGGGAAATATCTTCACGAGGGCAAATGGGGGAAATCAAATGACTCCACTTTGCGAGCAAAAATCCCAGGGGGCTGGTTAGTGCGGGATACCAGAGATCGCGGAATTACTTTCGTGCCCGATCCTCAACACGCATGGGATGGCAACTCCTTGGACGATCAAGATTAAAATGGGCTTTCAGGAGGCCATGGTGCCTGGGCTAACCCCAATCAAATATCTGAGAGGAAGCGGCTGAGTTGCAGCCCTCACCCCGGCACCCCCGGCCCGCACCAGTTGTCCACCAGCATCAAGGCTTCCCGTAGTCAGCTTTCTTGTATTTGGAGCACCCGCAAGCACTCCCCTGGTGTTCAAAGACCGGGACGCCAGCAAGCGGGAACAGGGCAACGTGATGATCGATCTGTATCTGGGATACGCATCCTGCGCCGTCAGGATGAGCTACAGACCCACCAGTCCGGTCATGTCGGGGGGAGGACGATGCGGGTTAGCGTCACGCTGTAGTTGACTGTCAGCGTTTGATACTGCGAAGCCGCATCATCAAAGTGCGACCAAATGGAGTCAACCTCCAATATGTTGCGGTATCTTTGATGGGACGCTTTTTATCTCCAATTTCTATTATTCCAAGCCCTTGCAATTGTACTTTGACGGTGTCGAAGTCATGGTGGTCCAAAGTGTAGTTCCTAACGAGGTAGTTTTCTTCAGCGACTTGTTGGTTTGCTCTAAGGGTTGATGTCCTAACAAGATCCTCGATTTTTACATACAGATTGGTGTCCGGCTGCTCATCGACTAACATGGGGGCAATCCATGCTAAAACGCTATTCCAAGTCGTGTGATAGGTTTTCTTTAGTCTCCTGTCAGGAGGATCCGGTGGGGAGGTTAGCGATAATAAGATATCTTCATCTCTGCTTCCTGCTTGGGGGCGAACATAGGTTAACGTATATGAATATTTGATATCTAACTCATCATCCCCCTGCGCCAAGGATTCTGTTCCCGGAGGGGGGCTTGTTGTGATCCTTTCCACTTCTCTTTCTTTGCTTTCCAGTTCTTGACGAAGGCGAAGGATTTCTTTCGCAGCGGATTCATCGGGCACCATATCCCCTCTGACCCAGCCCACAGCGGGCTTGTCCCTGATTAGGCGAATTAGGCTTTTAGAAACCGCAGAACCTAGATCTGTGGGAGAAGTCCAAAACTTCACAGTCTTTTTTTTGACCAGGTTTTGAAATTCTTCCAACTTCTTTCTAGTTCCAGGCTTCGGCTCGGTTTGGTCGGCTGGCAAAGTGCCGGGAGTCTTGTGTAAGAATCCGATTATTGGGATGCTTGTCTCCAAGGCATATTCGTATTCCATTTGTGTGTAACTTTTACCGTCCGGGCCGATTGAGCCATATTTTCCTGCCACTATGACAAGGTAATAGTCGGAATTGTCGATAACTCGTTTAATTAATGTCCATGCGTCATCATCTGACGCGGGAAAAAGTTCCATGCCTGAAGGAATGCAATCCAGTTCCAGCAGAGATTCCATTACCTCTTTTCGTTCTTCCTGAAGATCTTCAAACGTAGAACTGACAAACACCTGATATCTTCTTTCAGCGATGTACCCCATGTTGCCTCCTTGATGGCCCGAAAATATCACCCTGGATGATGACAGCACAATCGGTCATGTTCGCAGCTTCGGGAGACACCCAGAAGCTACCAGTTGTGGACACCTCAGAAGCGGCCAGGCACAGGGCTTCACTGGCGGGGTGAAAGCCCTGTACTGTCCGCTGGTTGAGGTGTGCTAGGGGCTGTTTCGACTGGCCGGATCGGGGGTGTCCATGACTGGCTGGATCGGAAGTGTCCACGGAGGATCAGGATTGAGCCGCGTTGATGGGCATGAGACGATGCAAGGTGATGCCTGTGGCCACCATGCCACCGGAGGGGCCGACCGATGTCTGAACCTGAAGCCTGGGTCTCCGTGGAGGAAATCTCCCGCCACCTGGGAGTATCCAAGGACACCATCTACAGGTGGATCAAAGGGGATATGCCCGCTCACCGAGTAGGCAAGCTCTGGAAGTTCAAGCTGACGGAAGCGGATGACTGGGTGCGAGGGGGTGGTGCTGCTGAGCCCACTCGGGGCAAAAAGATGAGAGGGTGCTCATGAACAAGAAAGCCCTGACCGAGACCGACATCTGTGACCAGTTCATCACGCCAGCCATCACCAAGAGTGGCTGGGATCCGCAGACCCAGATCAGTCGGGAATTCAGCTTCACTGCTGGGCGGGTCATGGTGCGGGGCAAGATGGCGGTGCGGGGGGAGCGGAAGCGGGCCGACTACCTTCTATTTTACCAGTCGAACTTTCCAATTGCGGTGGTTGAGGCCAAGGACAACAACCACGCTGTTGGCAGCGGCATCCAGCAGGCAATCGCCTATGCGGAAGCCCTGGATGTTCCCTTCGTGTTTGCATCCAACGGGGATGGTTTCCTGTTGCATGACCGAACGGGTTTCTCGCAGCCTGTGGAGCGTTCTCTGAGCCTCGATGAGTTCCCCTCACCTGATGAGCTATGGGGCCGTTACAGGGTCGCTAAGGGCTTCACAGAAGATGGGGACAAACTGGCCCGCTACCCCTACCACGACGACGGAAGCGGCAAGGAGCCGCGCTACTATCAACGGATCGCCATCCAAAGAACCGTCGAGGCTGTGGCACGAGGCGACCGGCGGATCCTGCTGGCCATGGCGACTGGCACGGGCAAGACCTTCACCGCTTTCCAGATCATCTGGCGGTTGTGGAAGGCAGGTACAGTCAAGCGGGTGCTGTTCCTGGCTGACCGAAACATCCTCGTCGATCAAACCATCACGAACGACTTCAAGCCCTTCGGTGGAGTGATGACGAAGGTGAAGAACCGGACGGTAGATAAAAGCTACGAGATCTTCTTGGCGCTCTACCAGGCCGTCACGGGCACTGAGGAAGAAAAGAATATCTACCGGCAGTTCTCTCCCGATTTTTTCGACATGATCGTCATCGACGAGTGCCACCGAGGGAGCGCCCGTGAGGACAGTGCGTGGCGTGAGATCCTCGATTACTTCGAGCCCGCCATCCAGTTGGGCATGACGGCCACTCCGAAAGAAACAAAGGCGGTCTCGACGCTCACGTACTTTGGAGATCCAGTCTACACATACAGTCTCAAACAGGGCATCAACGACGGGTTCCTGGCACCCTACAAGGTCGTCCGCATCGACCTGGACAAAGACCTCCAGGGTTGGAGACCCACCAAGGGGATGATCGACGATCTGGGCAAGGAGATTGAGGATCGCGAGTACAACCGCAAGGACATGGATCGGGTGCTGGTGCTCAACGAGCGCACCAAGCGGGTGGCCGAGAAGGTGGTGGAGTACATGGTGGGCACCGACCCCCACGGCAAGGCTATCGTGTTCTGCCAAGATATAGACCACGCCAACAGGATGAGAACTGCCCTGGTCAACGAGGTGGCGGCTCATATCCCCAATGAGGCCACAAACACCGTCAAATTTGTCGTCCAGATCACAGGGGACAATGATGAGGGCAAGCGGGCGCTGGACGACTTCATCCACCCCGAGCACCGCTATCCCGTGATTGCCACCACCTCGAAACTGCTCTCAACCGGCGTGGACATCCAGACCTGCAAGCTCATCGTCCTCGACCAGAACATCGAAAGCATGATTGAGTTCAAGCAGACCGTGGGCCGGGGAACCCGCATCTACGAGGACGCGGGCAAGATGTGGTTCACCATCATGGACTTCAAAGGGGCCACCCGGTTATTTGCCGACCCTGCATGGGACGGCGAGCCCGTGGTCATCTATGAACCACCAACCGATGGGCCTGTGGTGCCACCTGATGAGCCTGGGGACGGTGGTGAGGATGGTGGCGGGGGTGATGAACCAGGGGGAGAAGATGGTGAAGGGGGCATCATCAGCGACCCGCCACCGGGCGGGCTGGTGAAGTACGTGGTAAGCGGGGTCGAGGTTTCAGTGCTGGGCGTGCGGGTGCAGTACCTCGACAGAGACGGCAAGCTCATCACCGAGAGCCTCACGGACTACACCAAGAAGGCCGTGACGAAGAAGTACGCAACCCTCGATGCCTTTTTTCGAG
>CALFHQ010000824.1 GCA_937876385.1 uncultured Pseudomonadota bacterium | reverse complement strand
CTGAACTACGCTGACGACTACAACTCCATGAGCACCACGGCCCACGAGTTCGGCCACGCCATGCACAGCTACTACGCCAACCAGACCCAACCCTTTGCCCAGGCTGACTACCCGACTTTTGTCGCTGAAGTGGCCTCCACGGTAAACGAAGTCCTCTTGGGCCTCCACCTGTCGAATCTGGAGAAGGACCGAAACAAGCGCCTCTTCTTGATGAGTCAGTCCCTGGAGAACTTCCGAACGACGGTGTTTCGACAGGCCCTCTTTGCCGAGTTCGAATTGCGAGTCCATGAGATGGCTCAAAACGGTGAGGCCCTTACCGCCGACGCCCTCAACAAGCTCTACCTGTCACTGCTGCGTGAGTACTACGGAGAAGCCGAAGGGCACATCGTCATCGACCCCCTGTACGCGGCAGAGTGGTCCTACGTTCCCCACTTCTACTACAACTTCTACATGTTCCAGTACACCACGAGCTTCATCGCCGCGACCTCCATCGCACAGGCCATCTTCAATGGGGACACAAAGGCCCGAGACAACTACCTGGGCATGCTCAAGGCGGGTGGTTCCAAAAGCCCCGTGGACTTGCTCAAGATGGCCGGCGTGGAAATGAGCGGTGCCGGCCCCTACCAGGACGCCTTCAAACTCATGAATCAAACCATCACCGACATGAAGAAGCTCGTGGGAGAGAAGTAGAGGGCGTTTGGGACCGGAGGCGGCAGGACGGAGGCTGGAGAAACTACTCCCTCAGGTCTCGGATGAGGCCGTTGTGGACCCTACAACTCTGTCCTTGAACACCACGGCACGGTTTTTCTTGCCGTCGTTGAGTCCGTGCAGAACCTCCGCACAATCGAGAACCCTTAGCGCCTTGTCTGGATGAGGTGCCGGCCCCTGCTTCTCCGGAATCAGCCCCTCCAATCTCCCGTCGTTGTTGTCTCCACCGCTGAAACGACCAATAGTGGGGGTCTTCCCACCGAAGTAGGGCCCCAACGCATCCGCCAGCGCCACAGTCATCTACTAAGCGATAGGTAGTCGATGTCAAGCGGAACAGAATCAACATATTCCTGCGCAGTCATGTCTTTCAACGCAATAACATCGCCAACAACATCGAGATACCGACCCGAGGGTTTCACCAGGATCAACCAGGCCTCCAGGTACTTATCCCAGCCAACATCCCCAGGGGCTTGCTGGCCTTCAGCGCATATGAAACGGAAGAACAATTTCACCTTATCTGAACTCCAACTTGGTTCAGCGCAGACGCGAATCTCCTGCAGAGAGCGCAGAGCCTCACCTTCCTTCGACATCTTTCCGTGCTTGCCTTTGAGCCGTTCCTGCAATTCACCGGTGCACTCCACGAAGTCGTCCGGAAATGCAAAGCGTCTTCGCTTTCGAACTACCGCATGCTGAAAGTGGATGCGCTGCTGTTCGTCACACCCGTCCATGCGTTCCCATCTGGCCACAACCGCTTTCTCAACGGTCATGACTCGACTCAGATCAGCGACCAGACTCTGGTCCGCCACCTTGGGAACGAAAGCATAGGCCGGACGGCGACCCTTCCGGATTTCCTCAAGCACTATGCCTTCTACTTCAACGAGTGGGACTACTTCGACATATGGCTGGTGTTCAGCCTTTCGAACGATATCGCACGTCTGGCTCACTAGACACATCCCCGGAACCTCATCCTCTACCAGGTCGAAGTCTTCCTCCTCAACGCCTTGAGCTGCTTCACTCAAACGGCACGTTGGATCGAACCGATGTATGAATCGAAGGTCATCAGAGACAACGCAATCTCCCTGCTTCCAATCCCCGAGGATTTCAGTAACTCGTTCTGGATTCAGAGGAAGAGAATCGCTCATGCCTTCTTCTTTGCCTTCGCAGCTCGAACGCCCCTGGGCTTGTTCCCCTCTCTATGAACTCGGCCGTGGAGCGCCCCGACAAGCGTCTCGGGTGCGGGCTCAGAACCCATTGGCGGTGAGACCTTCGCCAGGCGATGTCCATGAGCCACAGGCTCATGTGTTTCTTTCCCTAGTCTAAACAGTGCGTCCTGGTGCTGCCGTGCCTTCAAAAGGTCAAAAACGTTCGTTCCGGCCGAATCCGTAGCAAACAAGGCAGACCTCGTGGCGCCAGCAGAACCGTGGTCAACTGCCCGAACAGCAGCGAGAACCCTGTGCAGATGTTCCTGGTTTCTAGCGGAAAGTTCCCTACCACTGGCCCACAGATGTACCGACCTCCGACTGACTCCCATCAGGTCGGCCACCTGGTCCCAAGTAAGTCCACTGCGATGTCGTAGTTCATGGATGGCGGCTTGGTTTGCCACGGAGTACCTTGACGGGATTACCAGGGCCCTGGCCAAATCGTCGTAGTCGACAAAGGTCCTGCTACTGGTCGCTTCAATGACCAACTCATTGCCCAGGTCCGAGACAACATAGGGAATGTCGCCAGTACTCACTCCCAGAAACAACGAACCACCGAGTAGGACGACCTTCACTCCTCCCGAAATCCCGCGAAGCGTGCCCATACCAGATGTGCCAATGGAAGCAGATGCTTCTCTTGACCGTGTCTCGATAGAAGTGCTCATGCTCCACCTCCAAAGGCCGCAAGGAACTCCTTCGTAACCGCCCAACGGAAGAACGAGTAGATGCGTTCAGCATAGGCAGCAGCGTCCTGGCTGAGTTGGTCTGCATCGAACAGAACTGCGGAAGTAGAGAACATATCAAGGTCCAGAATCCAGCTGGGTTCGGGAATCGGGTCAATTGCAGCCGCGTCAATGGTTGCGTTCGGGGGGAGGAAGCCCCAACGCGCGCGCAAGCTAGCTCCTTCTCGCGTGTTGAGCAATGCCTCGGTGAGCATCTGATTGGTTTGAGATTTCAGAGGCGTCGCCAAAACACCGCAGATCTCCTTCCGCAGAAACAACTCCAAGTCACCGACATGATTGCCCGACACTCGGTCAATGTATCGAATGCCCAGCCTATCAACCATCGCCGGATGGAACCTGTCCTCCAGAGACCGAATGAGTAGTCCGAACCGCTCAAGAAAATCGATTCTGCTCACATATTTGGTGGTCTCCAGGGCCAGGAAGTCAGAGCCCAACGACACTCTCCATCCCTGGGAAATATCATGGAATCGCCAGATCGTGCTGGGTGCCGCTTGCGCTTGACTACCCGCGGCGAAGATGATCCGATGTACCTGCTCTCCCCTGAGAACGGGGTAATCGGGGCGAATAGCCTCTTGGAAGGAAGCAATGAAATCCGGATTCTGAATCCCCGTGATAGGGGGGAAGCGTACTTGGGCAATTGCTCTCAGGAGGGGCGCGTTCCCAAGTGGCACCTCTCTAGGTGGGTCGCCCATTATTGGATCAAAATCCTTCGGTAGTTCCATCCGTATCTCCCTAGCTGCGAGTCTGCTAGTTGGTAGAGTTCTTTCCATATCGCTGTTCTTCCATCCTCTTCCAACGCCATCATAACCTAGCGCACCCAAAGTGTGAAGTAAAGTGTGAAGTCGGTCCACAACACAAGAAGCAACTCCCCCACAAAAGTATTCCCGAAAACCTCAGGACGCCAACCGGCGTCACCCTTTCAAGCGTAAGATGAGGCCTCCCCGGGGTAAGTGCAACAGCCTTCTCCGCATTGTTGTTTGAAAATCAAACAAGGTCAGGTGAGAGCAGAATGCCCCACCATTGAGACAACGAAGGCGGAGGCACCCTGGAAGCATGTCGACGGCTTCTGTCGGCAGAAAGGGTCACGCAACTCGCTGGTTCGGATGACGCCTGTCAGACAGATTCTTCTTCGGATTGTAGCGGTGAGAGACTGAGCCGCTGAATCCTAACACCGCAGGTCTCGGCCAGGGAGTCGAGTACGCTTGCCACCAACCCTTGGTGTGCGTGCTGCTCGAATTCAATCTTCGCTACACATTCTCTTGGTGAGACAGCTCTTCGCTTCAGGACCTTGAACAGAGGTGCGTATTCCATGAGAGCTTCGACGAAGTGAGCAACGTCGTCCTCAGGACCGCTCACCACTACATACATCCTGCGGTGAAAGACCTGGATTTGTGAAAGCTTGTCCGCTGACAAACGGCCCTGAGCGGCCAGTCGGCTTTCCATCCTGTCGAGCCTCTCAATCACGTACTGCCACGGCTCACCGGCCTCCACTGATTGCTCCCGCATCACAGCCGCCCGTGCAACTCGGTAGACGGGATTGTCTGGCTCTTGAT
>CALFHQ010000823.1 GCA_937876385.1 uncultured Pseudomonadota bacterium | reverse complement strand
TCCCTTCAACGTAAATCACATCTCCCACGCTGACGCCGCCCTCAGGGGAGACATCCATTCGAGCGCAGATGTAGAAGGTTGTCCCTTCTTGGGTCTTCATTTCGAGGAGTGCCAGGTTGCCCTGCTGAGCGACCACGGGGGCTCGAACCTTCAAAGAGTCAAAGGAAGAATAGTATTCCGGCTGCTTCACCAGTTCGCTGATTAGCATAATGGCGTCGAGCTTGAATTCCCTTCCAAAGTGAGGGTTCTCCTCTTCGGCGACCTCGGACACAACGTCCCCACCGGCTTCCACAGCGCCTTCCTCTTCACCCTCCGGCGCCACGGCCTCCTCTTCCGCCTCCACTGCCTCACCTTCTTCTGCCACCTCACCTTCCTTTGCCGGGGCGCCTTCTTTGGCTTCCGCCGGGGCGCCTTCTTCGGCTTTGGCAGGTGCTTCCTTCTCGGCTACTGCGTCTGCAGGAATGACGTCCGGTTCTGGAGTCTCCACGACGTCTCCAGCTTCAGCGGCCGGCTCTTCGGTAGCCGTCTCAGAGGGCGCTTCCCTCGTGGGCTCTACGGCCTCAGGGGCGCCCTTCTCTTTTTCCGCAGCAGGTTCATTTGCGGCAGGCTCTTTCTTCTCGACCTTTGCCTTCTTGTTCTCTTCTCCCTTCTTCTCCTCTCCCTTCTTGCATCCCGCAAAAAGGAATGCCACGACTACCAGCAGGATCCAGGATTGCTTTGTAAAGCGCATCGGTCTTCCTCCTAAAACTTCGTTTGGTTCGGCGCGCCCGAATCGCAAAATCCGAATTCGGGCGTTCTCAACGGTGGTTGGTTGCGACTACAGTACCCCGACGATGGTTCCGTCGATGGTAGCAAACTTCATTCCCACAGACACCGACTCTGCCACCCCATCTCCATCCACATCAATGTCGGGAACCAGGAGTTCCTGGAGCAGAGTAACGATGGTCTCCTTCGAGAGGGGCAACTGCACATCATCGGGGATGGCCAGCACGGTTTCGAGGAGGAGCTGCTTGTTGAGGGCACCCCCCAATCGAGCGTCGGTGAGGGTGAATCCATCTTGACCGAGTACAGCCTCTCCTTCGATTCGTGCGTTGGACGCAGTAACGAGGATGCTGGTTCCATCGCCCAAAGGCATGGGAACAGAGATTTCATAACCTGTGCCACCCGCTCTGAACTCCCCGCCGCTGATTCGGGCGTTGGTCATGGACACGTAGCCTCGGCAAGTGTCGGGGCTGAACGCCTCAGTATCCAGGTAGTACATGCAGCTTTGGGTCAAGATGTCACACTCGGCCAGTGGAGCTGCTGCGGAACCGGTGTAGATATTCATGGTAAAGTCACTTCCGTCGGTCTTCAAATCCACAGACTCCATGACAATGACGATGGCCCCGGAGGCCAGGTTGTCAGCGAGAAGACCGTTGGGATTCAACAGCCCACCGACTTGGGCCAACACACCACCCAACTGGTTGTCGATTCCCGCTTCGCAGTCGCCCTCTGGGGCGCATGTGGCAGCGTCGCCGTCTACGTCAATTCCTTCCCCATCCATTCCAGAGAGTCCGAAGGCGAAGTAGCTCGTCTTCTGGACTTCGTTGGAGAACCCGAAGTACTCGTAATCGCAAGAACAAGCAAAGGCGTCGTCGCAGAGCTGCCCTTCAACACAGGTGCCGCAGGTTCCACCGCACCCGTCATCGCCACATTCCTTTCCATCACAGTTGGGAGTGCAGCACAGATCCTCAAAGCACACATCAGATGTGTCGCAGCAGAGGTCTCCGCACGGTGCGTTGCCTTCAGCGCAGACACAGGCGAAAGCTTCGCAGGTTTCGTTGCTTCCGCAGTCTCCGCAAGAGCCGCCACATCCGTCATCGCCGCAATCCTTCTGGTCGCAGTTGGGAACGCAGCATAGGCCGGCATTGGTGCAGACTTCGCCGGCTACGCAGTTGCCACAGCTACCACCGCATCCGTCGGTGCCGCACTCTTTCCCGATGCAGTACGGAAGGCAATCGCTCAAGCAGGCGCCGTTGGCGCACTCGAGACCGAAGCCGACGCACTCGGTGTCGTAGGTGCAGCACAGCGCTTCAGAATCGGAGAAGATCACAACGTCGTCGATGTTCCACGACGGCGAAGACCATGCGTAAGTAGCTTGAATCAGGGTACCGAACCGGACCTGGAACTGTGCGTTGGCGTAGTCGGACACATCGTATTCGACGTAGGTCCAGACGCTGTCGGTGATGTTGGTGGTTCCACTTTGCCAGATTTCCACCCATTGAGTCCCATCAAAGGCCTCGATGCGGTTGTTCAAGAAGGGGGACTTGTCCGAGTTCAAGAAGCGCCAGAATCCCAACTTCAAGGTGCTCGCGCCGGTGGTGTCGACGACCGGGGAGGTGAGCCAATAGGTCGAATCCAGGCTGTCATCGTTGATGCATCCGCCCACCATGACTCCAGCGATGAAGTCATCGCCGCTGCCGCTGTGGTCGAGGCTGGGGTCGTTGTTGTAGGAACTGTAGGAGCAGGTAGAGGCGGTCGCCTGAGCACGTTGCCATTGCTCGCCGTACGTCCATCCCTGGTCGGTGGCGAAGCTGTCAAACAGGTAGGGTTCGGTGCAACACCCGGGGGCGCCGGTGTAGATGTACTGGCAGAAGCCATCTTCGCCGCACTGGTCGTAGGTGCAGTCAGGTTTCCCATCGTCGCAATCCTCGTCCACGGTACAGCACTGGTTCGTGTGGGTGCAGACGTTGTCAGCGGTGCAGACGTCCTCGGTACAGTCGTCGGTGTCGGCGCATTCGTCGTTGCTCACACAGCAATCGGCAACGGGCTCGTACTGGCAGTATCCGCTGACGCCGGTGCAGGTTTCCGTGGTACATGGGTTGCCATCATCGCAATCCGCCACAGAGCCACAGCAATCCTGAGTGAAGGCCAAATCATCGATAAAGGCCCCATCGTAGTAGCCTGCTGAGCCATCACTGTAGAACAGGAACTTCAGTTGCACTGTCTGGCCCACATAGGGGGTCATATCGAACTGCGCCAGGGTCCAGACGTTGTTTCCGGAGCCGGTGTAGTTCTGGAGCTGGGACTCTACCCCATCGACCAGGATAAAGAGGCGCAGGTAGTCGTAGTTGCTTTCCGTCTCGTAGCGGAGCCAGAAGCTCAGCTTCGGTCCGATGACGTTGGCCGGAATCTGCACGGGAGGTGTGATAATGACCGAGTTGTTGTTGTTGCCATATTCTGCATCGGAGTTCTTGGCGTAGATGAGGGATGCGCTTCCCGACACCGAATCGGTTGTTGTGATATGCCATGTTCCTTCACCGGAGTTGACGATTTCAAAGCCCGTGAGGGACTGGTCTTCAAAGTCCACCCGATAGAAGTCGGGCTGGCAACAGGTTTCCCCAGGAATCCAGTTGTACTGACAGTGGCTGTCTACGCAGAGGTCTTCGGTGCAAAGGTCGTCACCGTCGTCACACTCTGCATCGGAAGCGCAGCAGATGTTCTCGTGGGTACACAAGTTGTCTTCGCCGCAAGCATCCGTCGTGCAGGGGTCGTCGTCGTCGCAATCAGCCTGTTCGATGCAACAACCGGAAACAGGCTGATTGATGCAGTCCGACTGCTCCCCGGGGCAGGAATCTGTGGTGCAGGGGTTCTGGTCGTCACAGTCTGCGTCTTCGAAGCAGCACGCCTTGAGAATCTGGATGTTGTCGATGTGCGGTCCAGCCGCCTGGATACTGCCGTCGCAATGGAAGGTGAACTTGATCTTTACGTTCTGTCCGGAATAGGCGGAGATGTCGTAGCTCTTGTGGGTCCAGGCATTCTGAGTCCCGTTGACTTCCTGAAGGAGAACATCTGCGGACTGAGTCACAAGGTAGACGGTATAGTCGTCGCAGCAGGATTCCATGCCATACTTCGTCTCAAAGTCCAGGGTCAGGACGTCGGACACGGGAAGCTCAATCCAATCTTTGGTGACAATGGAAGCGTCCGACGAGGCGTCGTACGCAGATTCATCGGCTTTGCCGAAGTAGAGGGAGAACTCCCCCTCGAAGGCGTCCGAAGAGATCCGCCATGCGGAACCGTTGGTGGGGTTGGTGACGGTCCAGTCGCTGAGATTTCCGCTCTCGAAATTGTATGCGGCAGCTTCCGGGATGCAGCATCCCGTCGCGCCAGTGGGCTGGAAGAAGCAGAAATTGTCGATGCACAGGTCGTTTGTGCAGACGTCATCGCCGTCGTTGCAATCCGAATCAGAGTCACAGCACACGTCGGTGTTGGTGCAGGTGTTGTCTTCCTGGCAGCGGTCCACGGTGCAGTTGTTTCCGTCCCAGCAATCTTCGTGATTCAGGCAGCACCCGACCACGGGCACGTTGGCGCAGTTGGCCTCGGTGCCGGGGCAGAAGTCGGTGGTACAGGGGTTGCCGTCTTCACAGTCGGC
>CALFHQ010000822.1 GCA_937876385.1 uncultured Pseudomonadota bacterium | reverse complement strand
GCCGTCATTCCCACGGGCAACGATGTTCATCGGGGGTTTTCCATCGGTGCGATCTTCCAAACCCATTCGACGTCTCAGGTCGATAGCGGTGACAATTTGACCACGAAGGTTGATGAGTCCGAGCACTTCGGGTGGAGAGAGGGGAACCGTGGTCATTTCGCGGTATCGCACCACTTCCTGAACCCGCTCTACTTCAATCCCACACAGCAGGTTATCGACTCGGAACGTACACAACTGCTTACGCATCTCACCCATGTCGCTTCGCTCCAAAGAGTGTCACTGAGCGTGCATCCTCCAGCCCCAGGTCGGTCATCTGGAGAAGCACGTCCGGGTCCAACAACTCGGTCACTCGTTCTCGAATCACGGCGGTCCCGACCACCCCGTTTCGGCTGGATCGGCCCTTCACATCGACACGTTCCTCCACGATATCGACGATGGTTCCAACCAGGAGGCCCACCTTCTGCCCATCGTAGTCATACACCACCACCTGAAGTAGATCGGTGGGTCGGTCGAGGGCTCCTTGGGCTCCCAGAAGTGCAAAGACGTCCACCAGCGGGAGGATGGTGTCGCGATACTGAATGACCTTGCGACCGCCGGCATCTTCCACCTTCGAGCGCCGGAAGATTTCCAGCCTCCCGACCTTCTGGAGTGCCATCCCCATGCGGGCACCGCCGGCACCTTCGAAGAGAAGGACAGCCTCCTTGTCTTCGTCCAGAAGCGCTTCCTCTTTGTGGGAGACGAATCCAGATTTCTCAAGATCCACAGCGAGAACTCGAGCCCTTCTGGCCACTCCCAGAACGTCGAGGATCAGGGCTGGGCGGCCATCGTCCATGATTGTCGCTCCAGAGAAACATGCTTGCCCCTTGACCATACGGCTGATGGGTTTGACAACGATCTCAAATGTATCTCCGATGCCATCCACAACGAGGCCAAACTCCTGCCCGTCAATGGAGAGCACCACCAGGTTGACCCCATGAGAGGAATCCATGTTCACGGCTTTTCCACCCAGCTCTCGACTGAGGTCAACGAGGGGAAGGAGACGTCCTCGAAGGCGATACACCGGCACATTGTGAACACGCTCGATGAGCTTGTTTGCGTCTCCTGCTTTCAGGTGCACTGCCTCTCGAAGGTTGACTTGTGCGATTGCATAGCGATCTTTCCCGCTGGTGACAATCAGCGCCGGGATAATTGCCAGAGTAAGGGGGAACTTGATCTTTAGAGTGGTTCCTTCTCCTCGTACGGTTTGGATGTCCACGCTGCCGCCGATCTGGTCGATCTGGCTACGGACGACATCCATTCCGACACCCCGTCCGGAGATGTTGCTGACCGTCGCAGCCGTGGAGAAGCCAGGCAGGAAGACGAGGCGAACCAGTTCGTCCTCACTCATCCGTTCCGCTTCTGCTTTCGAGACAATCCCCTGCTTGATGGCCTTACTGCGAACCTTGGAGAGGTCGATCCCATTGCCGTCGTCGGATATTTCGATATTGACGTGACCGCTCTCGTGAAAAGCCCTCAGTCGCAACAGGCCGGTGTCGGACTTCCCACTATCGAGACGCTTTGCGGGAAGCTCGATTCCGTGGTCGACGGCATTTCGGATGATGTGAGTCAGAGGAGCGCTCACCGCTTCGAGGAGGCTCTTGTCGAGTTCCGTTTCCTCCCCCTCCATGACCAGTTCGACCTTCTTCCCACAACCCAATGCCAGATCCCGCACGATACGGGGGAACTTACTGAAGATGTTAGCGATGGGCTGCATTCGGGTCTTCATGACCGCTTCCTGCAACTCGGTGGTGATGAGATCGAGTTGCTGGAAGGACGCTGCCGAAGCTCGGTCGCCCAACATGGCGCCGTATTGGGTCACCTGATTTCTGGACAGGACCAACTCTCCCACAAGTCCCATGAGGCGGTCGAGGAGTTCCACTGAGACACGGATGGTGGAGGCCGACGAGGAGCGAGCGGCGCCCCCTTCCCGTGTAGCTCGGCTTCGTCGGGCCGTACGGGCGTTATTTTCCACGGCCGAAGCTTCTTCTGTGTCTCCCCCCGTCTCCTCCAGATCGTCGATCTCTTCCCCTTCTGCGGGAGGGGGCTCGGTGGACGCATCTGCCGAGGGCACCGTGCTTTTCTGGGGCTTGGGAGCGGGCTCTTCCTCTTTCGACGTTGTCGCCGTGGCTTTGGAGGGTGCCGGCTCGGAGACTTCCGCCCGAGGATTGGGCTCCAGTTCTTCCTCGACCTCAGGTTCCAGAGCAAACTCTGCCCCCGCGTGTTCGAAGGTGCATTCCTCGTCAACGAGTTCTCCGGAAGCTTCCAGATTCCTCCCAACAGCACCGAGGGAGGCCTTGTCAATGGGGGGTGTCTCGCCCCGTTGCAGGGCCACCAACACCTTCTTTAATTCGGGGTAGGAATTGTCCCCATCGTTCTCGTCTTGATCCGCCAGATCGAGCATATTTCGGATGGCATCCACCATCGCCAGCAATCCGCTGATGACGGCGGAGGTGATCTCCACTTTCCCTTCCATGAGGGATTGAAGGAGATCCTCGCCTGCGTGGGCGACCCCTTCCAGGTTGTTGAAGGCAAAGAAGCCCGCACTCCCTTTGATGGTGTGAATGCCGCCGTAGATGCTTTCGAGGCGATCTCGGTCGTCGGGGTTCTTCTCCAATTCGATGAAATCCTGGTCCAAGCAGGCCAGGGTTTCGCTCGCCTCGGCGATGAAATCCTTGATGAATTCCTTGAAGACTTTGGTATCCATGCTCCCCCCTGAAGTGCCAGGGCAGAGAAGTGAGGCCAGCCGGGTCGTTGAGACCTCAAGCACAGACAACGCTACTCTGCGGTACACTTCCTTCTTCGTGCAAACTACTTATACCACCTGCGCGACGCTGTACGCAACTAATCGTACATGCTGAGTGTGGGGGATTGCCGAAAGAAGGTACTTCTACACGATTTTTGGACTTGCGACGAAGATCGCCCCCGGTTATAGTGTCGCGGTAAAGCCGGATAACTGGATGTGATCATACGTATCCGCTAGCCAGAAGAAGCGGTGGGCCAGGAAACTACGTTCGATGTTTGAAACGCAGGAGTGAACTCATGCGAGCACTGACGGTGGACGATTCAAAGGTAGTTCGACGACTGGTGGGCAAAGTCTTGGGAGAGCTGGGCTTTGAGGTTGCGGAGGCTGGAAATGGAGAAGAGGCGTTGCTGCATCTTCTTCAGTACGGTGGCCCCGACCTGATTGTGCTGGACTGGAACATGCCGGAGATGGGTGGGTTGGAGTTCTTGACACGGATGAGGAAGATGGATCGATTTCGGGATGCAAAGGTGATCATGCTCACTGCCCGAAACGATCTTCCGTCGGTTGAGAAGGCCATGAATGCGGGAGCCAACGAGTACCTCATGAAGCCCTTTGCCCCGGACGCGCTGGCGGAGAAGATTCGTTTGGTGGGGCTGTCGGTTGCTGATCCCGGTTGACCCAACTGCGAACCGCTTCTCAATCGATTGGCCATTGAGAAGCTCTTGTGCTGTTGATTGCTGCGGCAGCGACGCTGCCTGAAGGGGGACACGGTCTTGATACCAGGTGTTCACAACGAACTGAACTCAGAGGACACGGCCTTTCTCAGCGCCTTGGTGAACAGGGAAACTGGGGTCGTATTGGGTCAGGACAAGACGTATCTCATTCAGGCTCGGCTTGCCATTCTTGCCCGTTCGATGGGCTACCGGACTCCCGCCGAGCTAACCCAGGCGCTCAGAAACGGGCTGGACCCAGCGATCAAGGAACAGGTGGTGGACGCGCTGCTCACCAAAGAGACCTCCTTCTTCAGGCATCCGGAATCCTACGAGACCTTGGTCCAGAAGGCACTGGCGGAGCTTGCCAGCCGACCTGAACGCAGCTATCGGCCGGTGCGGATTTGGAGCGCCGCTTGCTCAACAGGGCAAGAGCCGTTCAGCATCGCCATGTCCATTTTGGAGGCTCCCGGACTCATCAGTCGGATGGGTGCGCCGGAGATCTTTGCCACCGACATTTCCAGAATCGCCCTGAAGCAGGCAGAAGAGGGGAGATACAACCAGTCCGAGATTTCCCGCGGGCTGCCGACTCTTTACACTCTCAGGTACTTCAGGCAGGACGGACACCACTATGTGCTCTCGGCGGATGTCCGGGAGATGGTTCGCTTTCGCCAGTTGGATCTCCTCAAGCAGGTCTATCTTCCCAGGAGCTTCGATATCATCTTCTGCCGCAATGTCGGAATCTACTTTTCCGAAGAAGACAAGAAGCTCCTCTATGAACGCTTGGCAGGTTCTCTCTCTCCCATGGGGTACCTTTTTCTGGGAGCGTCGGAGAGCGCAACACGATACGACGTTCCATTGGCTAGAGAGCAGTGGAACAACACGACCTTTTATCGGCCAAAGGAGACAACATGAATTC
>CALFHQ010000821.1 GCA_937876385.1 uncultured Pseudomonadota bacterium | reverse complement strand
GCCAATCGAATCAACGCCTTTGCGTCCTCGGTCCGCCGTTTGGAGAAGGTCGGCGGGGTTTGCAGGGCCTGAAACCAGCGAATCATCAGGAGAGGGACGGTATCGATCCCCTGGACCTGGAGGTGAGTCGATTGGAGTCGGTTCTCGATGATGGAGACGGTCTCTTCAAGTCGTTGCATCTGGATTCCTGTTGGCAAGCGGCACCGAGGCGCATTCTAGCACCGGGACTTTCGCTGCGTCAATTCGCTCCAAAGTACCATCGGCCTCCTTGCCATTGTTGCGACCCGTCTCCAATAATGCTTTACTGGACAAAATCATACGATGAGGTGATTGCATGTCGGTTGTTGGGAAGATGGCGAGGGATTGGCGGTCGGCGGGGATTGAAGAAGGGGACCTGGTGTTGGTGCACAGTTCGGTGAAGCGGACTCTGCAGCGTTTTCGAGACCAGGGCTATGAAGCCACTCCAAAAGAAGTCCTCGATTCCTTCCTGCTGGCGTTGGGAAAGACCGGCACACTCATGCTGCCGCTGTTCAACTTCGACTTCACCCGGGGAGTACCCTTTTCCTTCGACGAAACCCCATCGCACATGGGAGCACTCACGGAATTGGGTCGGCAACATCCCGGAGCGGTTCGAACGGGGCATCCCATCTATTCCTTCGCCGTAATTGGAAGGGAAGCTGAACGCTTTTCCGGAGTGAACAACTTTAGCGGATACGGCCCCGATTCGCCTTTTGCGATGCTTCGACAAAGTCCCAACGGGAAGATTGCCGTGCTCGACCTTCCAGACCAACACAGCCAGACCTTCTACCATCACGTAGAGGAGTTCTGTGACGCTCCCTACCGCTATCACAAGGAATTTACCGCCCCATATCGAGACTTTGACGGGGTCGAAGAAGACAGAACGTACGGGCTCTTCGTTCGGAACATCGAGGAAGGGGTGCTGACTCACGTCGATCCGACCGGTGAACTGATGTGGAAACGGGGGCTATACACCGGTTTTCGTCCCGGAACAGGACCGGGCCTGCGGATCGTCCAAGCCCAGCGGATGTTCGACTTCGTGGCGGGAATCATCTCCGCCGGGGGGGCCGAAGGGCGCCTGTATCGAATCGAGGAGCGGCCAGAATGAACGATGTCGGCAAAGAGATGCACGACCTGTGTCGAGAACTGTTTCCAATCAGCCGCAGCCTCACCGGCGACGGGGTACGGGAAACCCTGGCCATTCTGCAACGGTACTTGCCCCAGTTGAAGATCCACGAGATCCCCACGGGGAGCCGCGTCTTCGACTGGGAAATTCCCCAGGAGTGGGTTATCCGAGATGCCTGGCTTGAGACCCCGCACGGCAAGCGGATCTGCCGCTTTCAGGACAACAACCTCCACGTCGTGGGGTACTCCGTGCCGGTGGACACGGTGATGCCGCTGTCCCAACTGGAAGAGCATCTCTTCTCCCTTCCGGAGTTCCCCAATGCCATCCCCTACGTGACCTCGTACTATTCGAGACGCTGGGGATTCTGCCTGACTCATGAGCAGCGAGAGAAGCTGGTCCCGGGCGACTATCGAGTGTTCATCGACAGCGAGCTTGTAGACGGAAGTCTCACCTACGCAGACCTTGTCCTCCCGGGCGAAAGCCCAGAAGAGGTTCTTGTCTCCACCTACGTCTGCCACCCGTCCATGGCCAACAACGAGTTGTCGGGGCCGGCGGTAGCCACCTTCCTGGCCCGCTGGTTAGGCAAGCGACCGTCCTTGCGCAAGACGGTCCGTTTCGTCTTCGTCCCAGAGACCATCGGGGCCATCGCATACATAGCCGGCCACTTGGAGGAGTTGAAGCAGAACGTCATTGCCGGATTCGTTCTCACCTGCATCGGCGATGACATGGCGTACTCGTACCTGTCTTCGAGACAAGAGAACACGTTGGCGGATCTGAGCGCTCTCCACGTCCTGAAGCGGCTCCATCCGGAGTTCAAACGATATTCGTTCCTGGATAGAGGAAGCGACGAGCGGCAGTACTGCAGTCCTGGGGTGGATCTTCCGGTGTGTTCGGTGATGCGCTCGAAGTACGGGACTTTTCCTCAGTACCACACGTCATTAGACAACCTGGAGTTGGTCACCCCTTCGGGCCTCGCCGGCGGTCTTGAGGCAATGCAACGAATCCTTGAATGCGTGGAAGGAAACGAGATTCTCAAAACAACGGTTTGCTGCGAACCTCAGTTGGGGAAGCGAGGGCTCTATCCCACCATGAGCACTCGAACCAGCGGACTTTCGGCGCGCATGCTGACGAACCTTCTGGCCTACTGCGACGGAACCATGAGTACTCTGGAGATTGCCGAGAAAATCGACGTCCCGCTCTGGGAGCTGGGGCCGAAGATCACTCAACTCAAAGAAGCCGGACTTCTCGAAGAGGTCTAGCACCACGGAAATTACGGAAGGAGAGATTCCATGCGTGTGTGGATTGCATTGGCATTCTTGATGATGGCCTGTTCATCGACATCGTCGTCCAGTGACGGCTTCGTGCTTGATGAAACATCCTCAGAGATTGAGGCCGACCTCCAGCCCTCTGATCTGTCAGATATGGTCGGTGAAACCAGCCAGGAAGACGTGCCGGTGGAACTCGATCAGGGGGAACTCGACACTGTGAACGGGGATGGAGAGATTGAAGAAGACCTCTCCGATACCAACGGGGACGTCTCCTGGCAACCTCCCTTTGAACTCGCTGTGTGCGGCATGGATCCCCACGAGTGGCTGGAGCCTGGACAGATGGGTGAGGTGGTAATGGTGGAGGAACTCCTCTTGAGCAACCTGGACCCTGAAACCGTCGACGGCCTGCTGGAACAGTTCGACATGGCCGGAATTCCCCCGGCAAAATACGGCGTCAGAAACTTTCGCTTCCGATACACCACCCAGGACCGAGGCGTCCCCATGGAAGCCACCGGAACCATTGGAATCCCCTGGGGTGAGGACGTTCCGTGGCCCGCACCGGTTGCGTTGTGGCTGCACGGCACCACGGGCTTCTCCGATGATTGCGCCCCTTCCAGAGACTCCATAATGGGAGCTGCCCCAGGTGCCATCTGGGGCGCCCAGGGATATGTCGTCGTAGCACCCGACTACCTGGGGCAGTTGGGCATGGGCGAGCCCTCCCCGGCAGGCTCTATCCACCCCTACCTTGTGGGAGAAGCAACCGCCATCGCCAGCCTCGATTCCGTGAGAGCGGCGGTCAAACTCCTCGAGGGAGACAGCGACATCGAGGGCTCGGCAGATCCTCAACGGGTGGTCGTCATGGGTGGTTCCCAGGGGGGTCATGCGGCCCTGTTCACGGAACGCTACCAGCACTACTATGCCCCCGAGTTTCATATCGCTGGAGTAGTGGATGCCACAGGGCCAGCGGACCTCCTCGGAGAGGGTTCTGAAGCCATGAGCCAGTTGGTGGGAGGTACGGGGTCGTTCCTCTTTGCCCTGGTGGCCATGAAGAACTGGTACGGACACCCGGAGGATCTCTTCGGGCTGTTCACGAACGAGGAGCCGTTGTTCATTGCTTCGGAAGTGGAAGGATACATGGCCAACGGGTGCAGCACCCCCATTGACACCTCCTCCATCGAGAACCTCTCCGACATTTTCCTGCCGGAGGTCATCGAGAACGCCGCTACGGGGAACTGGGAAGCGATCCCTCCCTGGGGTTGCTTTCTGGCTTCCAACAGCATTCCCGGAACACCCGTTCCAAAGGTGGGCGACACTCCCATCCTAACTGTTTACAGCGGCGAAGACGAGCTGCTGAACAACACCACAGAGAAGGCCAACTGGCCCCGAATGTGTGAAGAGGGGTACACCTTGCAGTACCTCGAATGCGCTGGGAAAGGCCACGCTGCCGGTGCATTGGCCTCACTGCCTTACTCCATGAAGTGGCTGGAAGCTCGGCTCAACGGCGAACCTCTGGACCCCGAAGTCATCTGCGAGATTCAAGAGCCGGTGGATTGCTCGACCTTGTAGATTGGTTCGACCTGGAAACGCCCCCTACCCCGCTTTGCTTTCCACTATCTAAACTGGTTTTGAATCGAAGTACCGCACTTTGAATCGCAGGGCCACTCCAACCAATGCGATGAGCACCGGAACCTCAACAAGGGGACCGATAACAGCCGCAAAGGCAGCACCATGGCTGATGGTGAAGGTGGCCACTGCCACGGCGATGGCGAGTTCGAAGTTGTTCGATGCTGCGGTAAACGAGAGGGTCGTCGACTGTTCGTAGGTGGCACCAAACTTCTTGCTGAGGAAGAAGGAGATGAGGAACATCACCACGAAATAGATCACCAGTGGAACGGCGATACGAACGACGTCCAGCGGCACCTCCACGATCCTCTCCCCCTTCAGCGAGAACATCACGACGATGGTAAAGAGTAGAGCAATCAAAGTGATGGGACTGATTTTG
>CALFHQ010000820.1 GCA_937876385.1 uncultured Pseudomonadota bacterium | reverse complement strand
CCAACAGAAGATCGACGAGAAATTCGACCGGACGTATAACAGGCCGGTTGGTGCCGTCTATCCTACTTTCTTTGTGGGAGTTGGCGGATGCGGGTCCGAGATCGTGCAGCATATCCAAGAGATGTTGTCGAAACGTCCCGACTTCGCGGACCGCTACGAAAAGCTGGTCCAGTTCGTTGCCATCGACACGAACATGGTCGACCTTGACGCCCTCTCGCTCAAGTACAAGTTCCTGATCTCGGACTTTCCGAAGGGAGAGTACGTGAATGTGAAAATGGGTCGGGAGTATAAGGAGCCAGATCCTTTCTTCCAGCAGTGGTGGCCCGACTGGTACGCCAGTCGTCCGGACTCCACGAAGGGTGCGGGGCAGATTCGCGTTGAATCCCGGTTGTCCCTCGCCTACCAATTGGAAGATGATCGAGGTGGGATCATCGAGCAGTTCAACGATGCCGTTACACGGACCAAAGATCACGACAATCCATACCGTGTGAAACGGCCGCCTCTGGCGTACTGTCACATTTTCGGCTCCGTAGCGGGTGGTACGGGGTCTGGTGGTTTCCTGAACCTGGCATACCTCTTCCAGGACCTTCTAAGAGCCCACCAGTTGAATCCGATCACAATCGGGCACTTCGTCTTGCCGACCCTCTTCTATCGCAAGGTTCGACAGCGCCTGCACAACGACATCTGCTCCAACGGCTATGCGGCGCTGAAGGAGTTGGAGTGGTTCATGACATTGGGCTACAACAACAATCCCCGTATGACGCGGGGTATCGTTGACTCGGCGCAAGACGACTTCATTGAGTTCAATTACAACGCCAATGCAAAGCCGGAGAAAGGCAACCAGCGGGTCACAGTGCCTCCGTTCCAGTTGGTGAACATCATCGACGAACCAGGCGATTTCAGCTTCGCCAGTCCCAAGGACATCTACCCTGCCATCGCAGGGTGTGCCTACGTTCAGTTGTTCAGCCCCATTTTGGGGCAGCGAGAGAGCGAAGAAGACAACTACTACAAGAAGATCAAGCACCTGGAGAACGGGTTCTCGCTGAACTATGGAACGTACGGTTTGTCCATGCTCGTGCTGCCAGACGACCACATTCTCAAGTTCTGTGAGGATAAGATGATTGCCGGCCTCATTGATTGCGTGACCGGCGCCGGCGAGGATATGGATGATACAGCTTTCCTGAATCAACTGGTGGATACCGCCCGGCTGGAGATTGAGAGTTCTCGGGACGACCCGAATGTGCTCAAATCGTCCACGACCATGAAGACGCTCATGGAAGCTGGCATCCTGAAGGACGAGTTCCAGGGTACACCTCAGTGGGATCCTCTCACGACGGGTTGGCCTGAAGCTGTGAGTGCCCTGAATAACGGCCTTTTCGATCGAATCAAGGCGGAGGTCGAGAAAGCCAGTGGCAACCTGGAACAGACGATCAAGCGAGGCCTGAATGCGATCCCAAGTTTGTCTGACAAGATCGTTCCGTTCAAGGCTGATGGCAAGGCAGCCAGTGGCGAACGGATGATCGACGCCGTGGAGAAGGAACTCAAGCGGGTTCTGGAAAAGGCGGAGTCGGACATGCTGGCCCAGAGCAGCGAGCGCAACGGTGGGCTTCAGAAGGCCTTGACTCAGGCCATCGACGGTTGCGAGGTGGGTGGTCGAAAGCCCAGTCCTATGGCTATTCGCGTCGCCATGATCTATGCAACGCAGTGGCTTTCTAACAAAGCCAAAGATTCGGGTTTGAGAGAAGGAGAGCGGATTTTTCCAGCGCAGACTGCGTTCCGCCAGCACCAGGATGAGATTTTGGAGAAGTGGCATATTCGCATCCAGGACCGGTTCGGCAGAGACGACTGGGCTGACTTCCGAGACCGAGAGCTCATCAGCTACTGGACCGACGAGAAGAACCGCAGTGCGACCCCGCTGACCAAGAAGTTCCAGGCGTCTCTGTACATCGCCGCAGGGAAATGGCTGACCGAGCAGCAGGGTGAATTTGGAAAGACGAAGGATGCTCTGCGCACAGTTTCGACCAGCCTGAAGGCGCAGATGAAGGAGACTTTGAAAGAAAAGGATGGCGTGAGCGACGAGTTTGTGCTGGACGCCGAAGTGTTTCACGGCGTTCGCACACGCAAGCGACACTGGGACCGACTCTTTAACTGGCTCGTCAAAGTGAAGTACCCGTTGATTGCGGGGAGGGATGAATTTACTGAAATCGGTTTCCTGTGCAAAGAGACGGAGACTGGGGATCAGATAGTCGTCCCCGACCTGCGGACGGCGATGATGCTCCAAAGTGAGTTTCTGCAGACCTATCGACGACTGTTTAGAGAATTGAACCAGGATCGCCAGGGCTCTGCGAATCCGAAGGAACCGACGGCTACGCGGCTCACTAAAGCGTTGGAGATTACTGCCCGGGCCTTCTGCAGGCGCCGCCTCACTGGCCTCATCAAAGGTCGTCGGAATGCCGGCGATAACAGGCTGGACAAGGGCCTTCTCATGGACGAATGCCTTGAGTTGGAAGCTCGCTGGGAGTTGGAGGAGATTTTCGTTCGAGACAACCTGGCCAATTACATGCCGAATTCGAGCAAGGACCTGACGCTCATGACGCCGGATGAGGAGCTGGCCATTCGAACTCGGCTGATCAACGAGTTCGAGCCCACCGATGCTGACGTCCTGGCATACATTAACGAGAAGATTCGGTTTGTAGCGGACAAGTCGCGGGTCCTCTCGAAGGTGCGTCTCACTGAGACCAACGCAGTGGACCCATTCCGTTTCGTGTGTCTCCACGAGAAGCACTACCAGGAGGAAACCGGCAAACTGTCGATGGACACTACGAAGTCTCTGGGCGACCTCATCAAGGACGCTCATCCGGACTACCGTACGGCCCGATTCCTCAAGGGGTGGGTGGACGAGAAGAAGATTGCCTTCTTCAATGCGCAAGCGGGACTCCCCATACACAACTTCGCCCCGGTCAACAGTGATTTGAAAAACGCCTACGAGTTGGTCTATCGGGAGTATGTCACCGGTCATGACCGAACAAAGGAACCACTCATGGACTTCCCGTCGCACATCGATAAGAGCTTCGAGAAACCACACAACTGGGATCCTCACACTGTTCTGCCGGACCTCGAACCTGGCCGTGACCTCGGTCGTTCCCGGCACGGGCTGGATGACTTCATGAAACTCGTGGCCTACGGAATCGTTCGAGAGTACACGCTGGGCGAGGACGCAGAAATGGAGAAGAAGTTGTCCTTCGTCAACAGCATGGAGGGTGCTTGCAAGTCGATGCACGTGGAGAGCGAGACGCCGGTCAAGGTGTGGATCCTCGATGGCAGGACACCCCAGCGTCCTCGAGCGGCGGATCCCGTGCTCTACGAGGCGCTGCCGCCGTTCGTGGAGATTCTGGGTGACCGACTGGATCGCGCCTTCGAACGATGGGACTCCGTTTTTCTCCGGAAGAGTTCCAATCAGCACCGCGAGAAGCATGTGCAACAACTGGTGGATGAGAAGGACCGGTACTTTGCTCGTAAGGAGGACCCTGCCGAGTTCAACGATTTGCTGGAAGGTCTCCTGGGCCAACTTCGAGATAAGCGAGAAGAAGCCCGTGGGAAGATGGAGCGGAATTTCCGGGTGCGCACTTACCTCTCGATCTTGGACCAGGCCATTGCTTCGGTCAAGGCGATGTATGTCCAATCCAGAGCAACAACCGACAACTAGTCTGAGCAAGCGTTCGCTTCCTGGAGAGTCTCATTGAGAACCACTGATACCAACCGTCTCAACGATTCCCCCCCCGAGGAGGAGAGAACCCGAGACCGTCTACCCAACCCGCATATTCTCATTGGAGTTGGTGAGTTTGGGCACCGGGTTCTCTCCATGGTCGAAGAAGAGGCCGACGGTTTCGTCGAGCTCTTCGGCCCCCAAACCGTCCGAAACCTCGCCACTTATCGAATCCTGTCCCGTGATCAGCTTGGGAAGGCCAAACAGCAGGGGTTCGAAGGAGTGCGAGAACTGAGGGGGGGCGTGCACGTCGACGAGACGCCTGAAAAGCTTCTTCGGGCCTTTGTCGACCCGACGGTGAAATTTGCCCCGGGACTCGATTTGGGTAGCCAGCCCAAAGCCAGAGCTGTGCATCAGGGAAATGCGCTCTTGAATCAGTTCACCGAGGACCTATGCGAAATGGTCGCAACGCTGTTCCAGGTGGACCGGTTTGTGGATTATCACAGGGACACCAATCGATTCGTATCACGGCTGGACATCTATGCGGTCGGCCAGGTCGACGACCCCCTGTCCGCAGTGGTCCATTCTGCTGCCCAGGAGGCGATGTCGTCGTTGGTGGCTTCGAGGCTGGCCCCGCTCTTCAAGGAGCGTCGAGCCAACCTCTCTTTGACCCACATGGTGTCCTTTCCGATCCTCCAAATAGAAG
>CALFHQ010000819.1 GCA_937876385.1 uncultured Pseudomonadota bacterium | reverse complement strand
CTCACCGGGCGTCCCCCCTTCAAGAAGAAGGAACTTCGAGCCACCATCCGCTCCATCAGAAAGGACCCAATGCCCGATCCCCGCTCTGTGAATCCCGAGATCCCAGAGGCCCTGGTGAGGGTTCTGGAGCGTTCCATGGAGAAGGAACCAGAAGCTCGATACCAGTCCATGCGAGAGTTCCAGACAGCCCTTTTTGGAGTGTGGAATTCAATTGATTGAGTCAGCCACCGCGGGAACGACTCCAAAGCCCAATCCAGACCAATATCGCAGATAGCGCACCACCTGTCGCAGGTAGTGCGGCGAGACTGAAGAAGTGTATCTGACCTTTGTGTGGTCCATTCGAGATTCCACCTCTTCGGCGAGAATCTCCATCTCTTCTGGAACCAGTTCAAAGTCGAGCATATCTTCCAATCCGCTACCGGTCAGCCACGCCATGAGGGGAGTCGTGTCCAGATCGCATCGGACTCCGGAGACTCCGGGGTAGTCCGTGGCACCGGGACATTTGGAACAATCTCGTTCGTCCCCTACCAGAGAGAGGAAGTCTTCCAGAGGGAGTGTTCCGTTGGGCTCGAACTCCAGAAAGGCTTCCCGGGCCTCTTCCACGAAACCGGGTCTTGCAGAAAGGGCTGGAGCGCCGCTGGCCTCACAAGGGGAGATGACACAATGGTTGATTCGGCGATGGAGTTCGAGAATTCGTTCCCTCTGGCACGGCTGCAAGGCATCTGGGTCTGCGTCGAGGAGCATATCGAGGTTGAGGAGCTCCTCTGAGAGGCTGCGCGCAAGCTCCTCCCTCTCCTGTTGTACCAAAGGCACCAGTTCCCACTCGGTCCGTTCCATTGTGTTGATCCTCCAGCACCGATTGTACTTGGATAATTCAAGCATCACAAGGGCTTTCGGCGAGTTCGAATGGGGGGCAGAGAATGAATTGGATCACTTCTCCGTGGAAAGGTCCCCTGGGTTCTGATACGTTGGTTCGGAAACAAATTCGGGTGAGGAAACGATGGCTCGTACCCATGTGCGACGTGTGAGAAAACGAGACGGGACGCTGAGGCCCTTTGACCAGGAGCGAATCACCTTCGCCATTTACAAGGCAGCAGCCTCGGTGGGCGGTCGCAATCAGAGACGCTCCCGAAGACTGTCAGACCGAGTGGTAATGACGGTGGATGATCGCTTCGAAGAGGGGGACATCCCCACAGTCGAAGAGATCCAGGACATCATTGAGGAGGTCCTCATCACCGCAGGCCATGTAAAGACTGCGAGGGCCTATATCGTCTATCGTGAGAGCCGACGCTCCGCCCGAGAGCCAAGCAAAGGGGCGTCTCGAGCCTCCCACGGCCCCGTTCCCCACCGAACCTTGTGGGATACCCTGTCCTGGAACGTGCGAAATCAATGTCACACCGTGGACGAGCTACGCAAGCTGGTTTCTTCCGGCTCCCTGGACAAAGTCATTCGCAGCTCCGAGGC
>CALFHQ010000818.1 GCA_937876385.1 uncultured Pseudomonadota bacterium | reverse complement strand
AACCAGGCAACTTCACTTTGGCGGGTATTGGCTGAAAGTCGCAGAATTCCGGGCCGAGTTCTCCATAGTCTGAATTGCCCCAGCACCAGAGAGTTCCGTCTCTTTCCAAGGCACATCCCGAATAGAACGAACCGATTGTAGCAACAGCTTCCTTGGGACCTTTCAATTGAACAAGTTCGGGCGTCATAACGCCGCCCTCGTCCTCCACTTGGGAGAGGGGGGAGGTTGTACACCGAACTGCGCCTTCCTCGTCTACGAAACAGACCGCATCCCAGCCGCTGGCCATCAGAACTGGAGTGCCCACGATGACCTGCACTACAGAAGAGATCTGTGTGGGCTCCTCAGGGTTAGATTTCACAGCCCATACATTGCCGCTCCAATCGATGGCCAGCCACCCGAAAGATACTAGATCCAACTGTTCGATCTCCGCCAGACCTGGAACGTGGGCCATTTCAGTTTCGGGCGCCAAACCATCTCCAGTGGGGTTGAGCCCGGACCAGACCAACACTTCTCCGGTCTCTAGCGCAGCGAACAAGGTCTGCTCGCTCGGGTCAAAAGTACCGCAAGAGACGACTCCCTGCAGACCCAAAACTTGCTGGGCAGAGTTCACCTCAACCATCTCAGCACTGCCGTCTGAACCAAATGTCCCGTAGCACCGCAGGGCTCCGTCGAGGTCAATGAAGCATTGGTAGTTCGATTGGCTCCCTCCCGTGTAGCCTACCACTCTACCATCGCAAAAGCGGCGAATGCCATGGACGCCAAAGTCGATCGGAAGACTCTCAAAGGAGGAGTGCGGAGGTGCAGTTGAGATGAAGGTGTCTTCCCACGACCCCCAGCACCCAACTTCGAGATCCGAAAGTATGGCGCAATTTCCCATAAATTGCTGTGCTCCCTCGGTACCCTTGATAGCCTCGTTTGGTGGCTGGAACAGTTGGCCCCGATGCGACTCGCAGTTAAGTTCCAGATTCTCACCCCAAAACATTCCGGAGCACCGTATCGGACCGCTCGGCCCTACAGCGCAATGAGCCCCTGGGAAGCCACCGCCGATCAGAAATTTGAGGTCCGCACGGGCCAGACAGGAGGTGCCAAACTGGACCAACGGCTTGGCACATATGAGGTCCGAAATCAGGTCCGATGCAACCACATCGCCAGTCACATCCCCATGGACCACTGCCTCACCCTGTGCCTGGCTCTCCCTGCTGTCCGACGCCAATCGAGAATCGGCGCTGTCGGGGTCGGAAGACGTGCGGGCGGCCGAGCACGCAACCACGAATAGTGAGAGCAGGAGCAGCAACCCAGCGAACCGTTGTGTCAGCGCGAGAAGAAATCGCATGTTCTTCCTCCATGCAACGGACTGCGCATCCCGATTGGTCAAAGACGCACCACTTAGTCAAGTACAACTCTATCCTACCGCTACGAAGGGCCGTCCGCAATGCTGGCCCCCAACAGCTAACACTAGACTACCTTGCTATGGACAACAGTAGTTGTAGCCCGGAGGGGTCAGCGACGTGGGGAAGAGGTCCATCTCGAAGCCCGCCGGCATGCCCACTTCGGCAAGGGCTGCAACAAACACCAAGTACTTGAATGGGCACTCCGCAACCGACGGGTTCCAACCAGACGCGCATTTCTCCCCGTTTGGTCCGAAATGAACCATCAGCCAAAGGTTGGCGCCACTCCGGATGACGGGGATCTTAGCGTGGTGCGTATTCCCAACTTGAATGTACGGTCCAGCAGAAACGTAGAATTCAACCGGCAGTGCCCTGACTTTCACTAGGTCTCCTTCCTTCCCGCTCGTATTGACGATAGTCGGGAAGTACTCGCAAATGACACCGAGGAGTGAGTTGGCGGCTGCCGCAATGGATTCAGGTGGCATGCTGTCCGTAACAGCTTTGACGCAGTCCAGGAAGTGACCGGCCAGAATCTGCTCCTGGGCGAAAATGCTGCTGAAGGTCTTCTTTGAGAAGACAGCACCCAAACTTGGATTCACTTCCGGACAGTCTGCCAAATCCGAGGCCAGATCATGCGGGAGTGCAAGGTAGTTACAGACTTCATCAGGGGGGCAACCTGTGACGCAGGGACCGCAACTCTCTGGACACGTGTAACATGTGTCCTCATCGGGGTTGCAGGCCCCCTGCTCGCAGCCCGGTGGGGGGCAGGCCTTCCATTGGCCCGAATAGGGGTCCCAGTACTCTTCTTCACCGTTCTGGCATTTCGGACGCCACACAGTAGGTGTATGAAGTGGCCGCTTCTGTCCGGGGGAATGGAGGGGATCACACGGGAAGATGTTCCCATCGGCATCGTGCCAATGTGTTTCCCCTGGGAGACAGGGCGGGGGCGTCCAAATGGGAGGAGGCTTTGGGACGGAGCCGTCGGGGAAATAGAGGGGGCCGACATTTGAGGGGCAAGGCACCCACTCCTGTCCGTCCCAGTATTCGGTTTCTCCCTCGTCGCATTTCTTCCTCCAAACATCGGGTGTCCCATGAAACGGTCCACCTGTTCGTCCCCTGTCCGTCTTGGTTGGCCACTTTGGCCGAACCTCTTTTGGGGTCCACGTGACCTTCTTCGGGGGAAGGAATGGCCCCTTCCTGTGCCCCATGGGGTCAGGGTCAAACCCGTTGGCAAACTCATCCATGAACCAAAAAGGTTCACCGGGCGGCTCACCACCAAATCTGTCGTTCTGTCTGGACATATCTCACCTCCCTACTTGACAACCGCGCAAATGCGGAAACAGGTCTCCCAATCGGCGAGGGTGGC
>CALFHQ010000817.1 GCA_937876385.1 uncultured Pseudomonadota bacterium | reverse complement strand
TGTCGTTTTCGCAGACACACAAGGTATGCGAGTGTCGCTGGAAAAACGAGGGGGAAGAGGTCCGCGGCGGACTTGCCCAGCACGTCTCGGTCTTGAAGCGCCAATCCCAACATCTTGGCGAAGCTGGACTTGCCCGAGCCGAAGAACCCCGAGACCCAGATGCCGATGCCCTCATGGGGCTTGTTCTTGGTCTCCCAGTACTTGCGGAGGATCGTGCGGTAGTGACCGCGTATCGCATCCGTGACGATGTACTCGGAGATCTCGTCGTGGACAATCTGCGCATCGTCCTGGTCTACCTTGATGACCTCCTCAATGGGCCGGTCGATTTCGAGTGCGAAGAGCTCCTTGATTTGCATATCTGCCATGGCTTTCCTCCTCAGAAGATCTTCGGTCGATAGTTGTGTTCCGCATCCAGTACGCCCATGAATCGCAGTCCCGCCGCCCCGTCGAGTTCGCCGGGGTAGAAGAGGACCGTCGGGACCTTGACCTTGCCCTTGGTCCTCCATCACCCTGCATTACTTCACACTGGACCGCTCCATCTTCTGTGTTCCAGTTGAGCTTTCGACCGTGCCATTTGGTTGGGTCATTTCGGTCCCAGCCCTTGTCGACTGCGTATTCATCGAGCCTCTTCTGGGCAGCGATCATCTGGGCCAACAGACTGACGTGCTGCAGGCGCAGCCGGCTGTAGCATCTCCGGATGGTTTGAAGTTCCTCCTCCCTTCCTACATCAGCTACCAGGGTGTCGCGGAGTAGCTTCGCGTAGCCTCGCAGCATGGCCTCGTCGTCGACCCTTGATTTCATGGAGGGGAGCAACTCTCTTACAGCCTCAGCAACCTGAATTCTGTAGTTCGGAGCAAGGGCAGCCTCCTCGAGGCGCTTCTCGAAATCTCTGCCCATCTTCGCAATCTCCTTCTCAAGGTACTCCTTGACGGCGAGTAGCTGGTCCATCGAGACTGCGTTCAGGCAGGCAACATCGTTGGCAAGACTTCCCAACTGCCTGAAGATCTGAGTGAACTTCCGGTTCGTGCGATAGGAAGAGAGAATCCCGCCGACCACAGGAAGGTTGTCGAAAAGGACTGGCAAGACAACTTCCAGACTATCCTGAAGGACATCCGCAACCATGGAGAGCATGACGGGTTGGGAGGCCAGCGCATTCGTAAGGTCCTTCACTCGGTCGTCATCGGCCCAAATCAACTCTGCAACTACCTTGTGCGGGTCATTCAAGCGCCTGACGAGAGCTAGCTTATTCCTTTCGGTCTTCTCGACTTCTGTCATGACTGGTCCCCAATGTTCTTGGTTGAGAGCTGCCGGCAGAGGCAGCGTTGATGGATTTCATCCCATTCGTTGGCCAACTCCACGACCTCTACGTCGAAACAGTCCGCTGTCTTGCGGAGTTGCCCGAACAGCTTGGCTCTGTGAGTTTCGGTTCCCTTGAGCTTCGGGAAGGCCACAGCCGCACGAAACACCTCGGGGGACACACCCAGGCTGCGGAACCAACCGTGTAGATCGGTGGCCTGGCGGAGGAACTCACGGTAGAGGAGGGCCTGGGTGATGGCGTGGCGGTAGTACTGGCCCTGACCACCGGTATCGACCTTGAGCTCCACCGCCCAGGGTGTCACTCCGTCCTTCATCACGGCATCGACGAACCGGGCCGGCGCGTCTTTCTCGCTGCCGTACAGCGCCGGAACCTGCAAGGGCGGTTTGTTTGGGGGGACAATGGGTTCGAGGGGCTGGTTGGTTCCCAGGACCGTCACAGGCACGATCGCCGGACCACGCCATACGGCCGATTCAAGCAAGTGCTC
>CALFHQ010000816.1 GCA_937876385.1 uncultured Pseudomonadota bacterium | reverse complement strand
TGCTCCCTACGAGCCTGAGGGTCCCTTTTCCGATGATATCTACGGTGTCTGGTGCGAGGAGGTGCCCGGTGGCGGACAGGGGTTTGGCTTCTGGGAACCCATCATGACCGAGTCTGGATATCTGGTCATTCACGTGCATCTGGATTTCCTCTGTGGCACGTCGCTCGACGTTCGGCTTCTTGTTACTGTGACTGGTGAAGACAAGCCAGTCGTGAACTTCTCGGACATCGACCTCGACGATGCCGGGGAGCTCATTGGCTTTCGGGTTCCTGTTTCGTATTGCGACGCTGGGTTCACTGCTTGCCAATCCCCGGACGGTGACATTTTCGGCTGGGTCTACTGAATCTGTGTGGAGATTTTGCCCGTGTCTCATTTTCCGCTGGTCCGTTTGAGTCCGCAGGCGGGAACCTGTAGAGTGAAAGTCTGGATTCCGCTGGAGGCATGAGGCAATGGCAATGACGACACAACGATTGATGAGAGCTTCGATGTTGGTTCTCCTTCTGGGGCTCTTTTCCTATGTCGGCTGCTCTGATTCAGGAAAATCAGCGCTGGATTCCGATGCCAAGGGTCCCGTGGATTTATCCTTGGATGAGGGTGGAACGGATCTCCTGGTGGATTTCACTTCCGACTCCCCAGAGACGATTTTGGACGTCGTGTTGCCGGATGGTGGGGATGACTTGGACCGCCCGGATTCAGCAGGAGATGCCGATGTTCCAGTGTCCTCATGCAGTTCGGTCACCGGGTTGAGCCCCTTCGTTATGGAGATTGTCTTCCCCGGTACCCAGCCAAACCGGTGGGATGGTGGGGGGGACCCGCAGAGCCACTCGGGCCTCGTGTACGTCTTTGCAAATGAAGCGGTGCCGGAATCTTCTTACTACAGCCGCGTCCTTGAATTGTCCTCCGCCGATGGAAGTGGATCGTTCTACGTGCAGTACGGATTTCCGAAGGATTATCGGATTCCCGTGGAGCCGGGCGAGACCCTCATGGCCGACATTGTGGCCTACAACCCGTGGTGGTCCGAGAATTACCTGTTCCTTCGAGATCAGTCTGGAGCGTTGCGCTTCTTTGGGTACAGCGGTGCCGGGGGAAGCATGCCGTCGAGTTGCTACCAGGGAGCGGACTGTATCACCGTTGAGCAGCAACCGAACCACTGCTCTCCGGTGGAAGGGGAGTGTGGGATGGAGACCTACCCTCCGTTGGCTTTCCTGGAAGGTGGCGAGATGTTCGGCCCCCTGGTCGAAATGGGAACCATGCCGACACAAGAAGAAGTGGGCGTTCACCGAAGGTTCATCGGGGCGTTTTCTCGGATAACTACGGACATGCAGTGTGTGGATTATCCAGACCGTTGGATCGCTGCGGCCATCTTCGGAAACCAGGAGTGGTCCCAGTGCCATTGTGATTCCCAGGTGGATTGCGCCCTGGACGAAGTATGTGAGACCGAGGTGGGACGCTGCGTTCCAAACCTGTGCATCGGTATCTCTTGTGCCGGGGGGGAGACCTGCGACCCGTATAAGGGTTGCATCCCTGATGACAGCGTTTGGGATATGACGTGCGAGACGTCGGACGACTGCTTGACCGATTCAGAGTGCTCCGCTGTCTGCAATCCGCTGATGCAGGTTTGTGTGCCAAACCAGTGTTGCCTCGACGGGTGCTATCCTGGCTGCAGCCCGTTGGCTTCACTCTGCTTTGAGTGCCTCAACGATTGCATGTGCGGTGCAGACCAACCGGTTTGCCTGAAGGGCTCTCGGCAATGTTCTGAGTGCGACTCGGAGAAACTTGTTGGTGGGGATTCCCCCTACTTTGTTGGCCCGGGGAGCAGCGCCCTTATCTGCATTCCTGAGGGTGAGCCGGGACTTGAAGCCCTTCTGGCGCACATCCATCCCGACGTGGAGTGTATGATGTCCGGGGTGGAGAATGGCTGCAGCGCCCAGGGACTCAGAGCATGTTTCTTCGACGGGCAGGCTCTCCTCCCCGAAGAGGCCTTTGATCTTCTTTGCCAAATCTCCCGCATCGACGGGGTCCGTAGCATCCATCCCCAGTTTTAGTTCCCCAATTCGCTCTCCTGGGACTCCTTCGCCGGGTTCGTTGGGTTTGTGGGTTGTCGGTTGCAATGGCGAGCCGGATTGGTGACAATGTCGGGGTGATTTTACGTTAAGGAGAACGCAATGATTCGACAGGCTATGGCCGTTTTCGCAGTGGCACTCTTTTTGGTCTTTACGGGCTGTACCGGATCCGGCAGCAGTGCGGTGATGGACTCTATTGGCGATGATGCTGCGGGGGATGACGGTGGGACGAAGGATACTGTGGCGGGGGACTCCACGTGTACTCCGCAGTGCGCCGACCGGGAGTGCGGTTTGGATGGATGCGGCGGAAGCTGCGGGAATTGTCCACTGGTGGCCCCGGTGTGCAACGCCATGGGCCTTTGCGAAGTACAGTGCATCCCGACCTGCGAAGGAAAGGAATGTGGAAATGACGGTTGCGGCGGTGACTGTGGTGCGTGTCCCCAGGTCGCCCCTTACTGTGTTGACAACATCTGTGCCGTGGATTGCACCCCGAATTGCGAGGGGAAGGAGTGTGGGGACAACGGTTGCAACGGCAACTGTGGCGAATGCGCCGGCAACGACGTCTGCGTCGACGGTGCCTGCCAGTGCTCCCCGGATTGCCTTGGGAAAGAGTGTGGCGGGGACGGGTGCGGAGGAAGTTGTGGGTCCTGCCCGGCGGAGACGCCGTTTTGCAAAGTCGGCAGTTGCACGGACGATTGCACCCCCGACTGCACCGGGAAGGAGTGCGGAGACGATGGTTGCGGCGGCGATTGTGGCGGCTGTGATGTCGGAGAATGCATCGACGGAATTTGTGGCTGTGTACCCAACTGCCCTGAAGGCGCCTGCGGTGATGACGGGTGTGGCGGGGACTGCGGAGACTGCAATTGCGACGAGCGATGTGTGGACGGTTGGTGCAATTTCGTCGGTTGTGGCCAGAAGCAGTGCGGAGTCGATGGTTGCGGTGATTCTTGCGGAGAGTGTGCCCCGGGGAGTGTTTGTTCCGTCGCAGGACAGTGTCTCAACGCGTGCGAGGCGGCGTGTCAGAACAAGGAGTGCGGGTCGGACGGTTGCGGCGGTACGTGCGGATCTTGTACCCCGTCGCAGTTCTGTACCGACGCCGGGGCGTGTGTCGACGAGTGTGCCCCGGATTGTGTTGGAAAGCAGTGTGGAAGCGACGGTTGTGGCGGGTCGTGTGGAACCTGCACCCTCTTTGATGTGGGACCGTACTGTCTGGATGGCCAGTGTGTGGCTGAGTGCCAGCCCCAGTGCGGGAGCAAGGTGTGTGGCCCGGACGGTTGTGGCGGTAGCTGCGGCTTTTGTGACTCTGGAGTGCTCTGCACCGTGGGAGGAACCTGTGGAAGTGCCTGTGCCCAGTGTGGCCACCAGCAAAGCTGTTTTGACACGACATTCGTGGAGGGAAATCTGGGGGACTGGTCTGTCACCGAGGGTGCTTTGCTGGTGGACCAGTTCGCCGAAAGTACGGCCCCTACGGGAGGGCATATGCTGTTCCTGACCACGGGCTCTGAGCTTGTGCAGACGGGTTCTTCGGCCACCTGGCAGGATTGTCTGCCTGCGGGGAGTTATATGATGGCGGTGAGCTGGCAGTTGTACAGCACCGAGTTGATGGAATTCTGCAACTCTGACTTCATGGATCGATGGAACGTGGATCTGGTGTCCAACGGGC
>CALFHQ010000815.1 GCA_937876385.1 uncultured Pseudomonadota bacterium | reverse complement strand
CCCAGTGCCAGCTTGCCGGTTTCTCCGGCCATCAGGGAATCTCGAATGACGCCGTTGGCTTCGAAGGCCACCGCCACCGGATTGTCGTCAAATTGGTTTGTCGCAGCCCAGCGGACGGCGTCGGCGATGAGGTCCCCGATACTGCTCTCTGCGAGAAATTGAGTATTCAGATCGAAGTCGGAGTGGGCAACGGGAACCATGTATCCGGAGTTCGTATCCTGGAACAGTTCGTTGTCGAGTTCTGCCTCGTATCCTGCAATCATTTCAACGATTTCCGGCAAGCCGGGGACGGAGTCATCCACAGGCACTGTCTCCCATCCCTCCAGAGCGAAACCGTCGTCCCCCTCCACCATTGTCAGCATGCCGACGTGACTGGAGTAGGAACCCGCCTGAACGATGACTGTTCCGTTGATGGTGGTTGGTTCGAGCATGAGGGTGTGTGTGTGACCGCTGATGATGACGTCGATTCCGTTCACCTTGGCAGCGATGGACTCGTCTTCACCTTTGACGCTGCCCTCCGAGACTCCGCCGTGACTGACAGCGACGACGAGGTCCACTCCGTCCACATTTCGAAGCTGGTCTACCATGGCCTGTGCCGCGTCGGAAGGGCTCTCGATTTCCACTGGGGTTGCCTTGGGAGAGAGCTTGAACGCGCCTTCACCGATGAGTCCGAAGATGCCTACCTTGAGACCGTTGTCCAATTCCACCACGCGGCTTCGATGGAGCTTGGAGTCCATCAGGTTCTCCAGGTCATCGTCTGCGGAGTCATCGGTGAACTTCAGATTGGAAGCGAGGACCTGGATGTGGCTGTCGTCGTCCAGTCCGTTTTCCAGAATCGCTGCGGTCCCCGAGGGGGTCCAGTCCATTTCGTGGTTTCCCAGTGTGGTGGCGGCATATCCCAGCGCGTCGAGGAGCCGCAACTCCACTCCCACGGAGCGAGACAGCGCACTGAAAGCCGTTCCGCTGGTGAAATCCCCGCCGTCCAATGTGATGGAGGAGGCCCCGGGGCGAAGGTCTCGACGGACCCTTTCGAGAATGGTTCCGACTCGGGCGAATCCGCCTCGAGTCTCATCGTCGTTGATGATTTCGGGGGTGTGATCAAGGAGCGGGCCGGTGCCATTGAGATGGGAATGGAGGTCGTTGGTGTGGAGGATGACCACCCGTCGCTTTCCGTCGTCGTCCCACGGGGTCTTCGTGAACACCGCGTCCCAGTCGATGGGGGGAATGTCCTTCTCCACGTCGGGGGTAGCGGAATCGATGGAGGCTCCGTCCTCTGTTGCGACATCGGACAGTCCATCGGTGTAGCTATCCGCAGAGACGTCGGTGTCGGAACTGGACGTCCCGCACGCGGTCGTAAGAAGTAGTAGAAAGGTCGAAGTCAGGGTCAGAAGAGACAGTTTCATGGGTCACAATCCGTTTCATTTGAGGGTTTTTCTTCTGCAGGACAAAAGGGCCAGGCCTGCCAGGAAAATCAACAATAGGGCTCCCGATTGCCATGGAGACATCGGGGAAGAATCAGGGGAGGAGGAACACCCTCCGTTCCCTTTTTTCTCGGTCGTTGGGAGGGCATCAGAACCCGTGTTGTCGGCTGTTGGCAACGCGTCCTCGCTGGTTTGGACTTCTGTGGCGTTGCCGCCCTCTTTGCCCTCGGTGTCCCCCGGCACGAGCTCTGTGGGAACGTCGGGTTGGCTGGGAATTACTTCTACGATTTCGGCCACGACATCCGGGGTGACCACATCCGGCATGGGCTCTGGCTGGAGTTCGGGGGATGGTTCGACGACCACCTGACACTCCGGGGAGTCCGGTTTGGTGATGATCAGACTGTCGATGAGTTTCTTGTTGTCGGGAGAGTTGTCGGCGGTTTGCTGCTCTGTCGCCCACACTTCGTAGTGAAGGGTGCCATCCTGGATGTTGATGAGCACGTAGTGATGGTCTCCCTTGCACATGACGCTTCCAGTGGCGGTTCCGCAGACCCAGTCGACGAGGTCAATGTCGAAGTCCAGGACAGGAATGTTGAACTCGTCGTAAACCAGCGCCCCGCCGCCGCCGGTGATGATGTAGAGGGTTCCATCTGAATAGTCAGCGGCTTCGATGCCGTCGTCGGGTTGGGTTCCGTAGCGGAGCGGCCCGATTCGTTCGTAGTAGTGGTTGTGCCCGGCGAAGACTATGTCTACGTGATGTTTGTCGAAGATTGGGACGAGGGCTGGGTTTTGCCCCTTCTCGTTGGACGGATGGTTGAAGTCGAACTCTGTGAAGATGAGATTGAAGCTTCTGTGGCTGGTGTACGGAGGGTGGTGGAGGTATACGAATTTCCATTTCTTCGGATGATCTGTAAGAACCTGATCAAGCCACGCTGCCTGATCGGCCATGGGCGTCTCTCCGCCTCCAAAGGTCTGTGTCGAAAGGGCCACGAAGATGGCGTTTCCATATTCGATGAAGAAGTAATCTTCGGTGTTGTTCTGGGTATTTGTCGGGAAGGAGAACAGGCGATTGTAGTATGCGGTATCGCCTTGTCCCGGGCCGTTGTCGTGGTTTCCAATGCTGGCCATCATGGGTATTTCGGCCAGCACAGGATCGCTGTGCTCGAGGAAGTCCACCCACTGGTTGACATCTTCTCCATCCTTTACGATGTCTCCGGTGTGCAGGATGAAGGCGGGTTCTCGACCGGCGGTTTCTTCCAGGATTGGACTCCACCGCATGGGAGGAAGCCAGTCGGCGTCGGGTCGGTTGTCTCCCAGCGCTGCGAAGCTCCAGGGTTGGCAGCCGTCGACGGGACCGGTGGTGAACTTGTAGACGCTGCTCCATTGCCCTTCTCCGCCCACCTTGTACATGTAGGTCGTTGAGGGTTCCAGGCCGTCGATATCGACTTCGTGAATGGCTCCCAAGGTGCCGTCGAAGGACTTGACGTTGCCGTGGACGGTGTTCTCTTCAACGGCGTCGATGCCGTAAAGGACGACGGAGGGGTCTCCCTCTTGAGCGCTGTTCCAGGTGATTGTCATTGTCGTGGACGTGTCTGCCTGGGTCCAGGAGAGCCGCACATCTTCCGGCAAGGCGGCAGCCGTGGACGAGAGGAGAAGTAGAAGGATCGGGAGCAGTTTTGTGGTTCTCAAGGTCGCCTCCTTGCATGTCATGGGCGTGCGGCTACCGAGATTCTAACCACTGAGAAGGACGAAAGTCCAGTTCAGACAGGAGGAGGGGGTCTGGAAGGATTGGCTTGTGCCGCATTTTCTGGGGGGCGGAGTCGCTGAGGCCGTTGCCCTGACGCTACTTGCTCTGGTTTTTCTCGAACGTGGCCCAGGAGTCACGAAGGGTCAGTGTTCGGTTGAACACCTTGCCTTTGCAGCCTGACGAATCCTGAATGAAGTATCCCAGTCGCTCGAACTGCACATGGGTTTGGCAGTCCACGTCGGCTAGAGCTGGTTCCAGCTTGGCGTTGGTTACCACCTGGAGGCTTTCCGGGTTCATGGCAGAAAGCCAGTCGTCTCCGAGGGAAGCAGGATTTTCGTTGTTGAACAGCCGATCGTAGAGGCGGACCTCGGCGTCCAGGGCGTGCTCAGCGCTGACCCAGTGGAGGGTTCCTCGGACCTTTCTCCCGTCGGGGGAGTTGCCCCCTTTGGATTCGGGATCCAGGGTGCACTTGAGCTCCACGACCTCACCCTTGTCGTCCTTGACTACTTCGTCGCATGTGATGAGCCCGGCGTAGCGCAGACGCACCTCTTTCCCCGGAGCGAGGCGGTGCCACTTGCGGGGAGCTTCTTCCTTGAAGTCGTCCTTCTCGACGTACAGAACCGACGAGAAGGGAACAATTCGGCTGGGTCCTTCGGGGTCATTGGGGTCGAGGGGGGCATCAAATCCAGTCCAGTCCACCGCATCGTAGTTGGTGATTGTGACCTTCAACGGGTTGAGAACTCCCATGTACCGGGGGGCAATTTCGTTGAGTACGTCTCGAACGTTGAACTCCAGAAGGGACACATCGACATTCTGGTGATTCTTGGAGACCCCGATTCGCTCCGCAAAATTCCGGATGGCCTGGGCTGGGAAGCCTCGCCGCCTCATCCCGGAAATGGTGGGCATTCTGGGATCCGTCCAGCCGTCAACCAGATTCTCCTTCACGAGCTGGAGGAGCTTCCTCTTGCTCATGACGGTGTAGGTGAGGTTGAGTCGGGCGAACTCGTACTGATGTGGCGTGTGGGGGACCGGGAGGTTCTCGACGAACCAATCATACAACGGACGGTGGTCCTCGAATTCCAGCGTGCAGATGGAGTGCGTGATCCCTTCGATAGCGTCCGACTGACCATGGGCCCAGTCATACATCGGGTAGATGCACCCCTTGTCACCAGTTCGGTGGTGGTGGGCTCGCAGGATCCGGTACATCACCGGGTCTCGCAGGTTCATGTTGGGATTCTGGAAGTCGATTTTTGCCTTGAGAGTCTTGCTTCCGTCGGGGAACTCTCCGTCCCGCATTCGTCGGAAGAGGTCAAGGTTTTCTGTCGGCGTCCTGTCTCGATAGGGGCTGGCCTTGCCGGGAGTATAGTAGTTCCCGCGATGCTCTCGGCTTTCTTCCGGGCTGAGGTCGCAGACGTACGCTTTGCCCTGCTCGATAAGGTATTCTGCCCACTGGTACAACTGATCGAAGTAGTTGGAAGCGTAGTATTCCCGCTCACCCCAATCGTACCCAAGCCAGCGGACATCCTCTTTGATCGAGTCGACGTATTCCTGCTCTTCCTTGGACGGATTTGTGTCGTCGAAACGGAGGTTGGTTGTTCCTTCGAACTCTCGGGCCACACCGAAGTTGAGCACGATGGACTTTGCATGGCCGATATGCAGGTATCCGTTGGGTTCTGGTGGGAAGCGAGTCGCCACGCGTTCCCCGTTGGTTCCCTTCTCAAGGTCGGCCATCACAATGTCACGGATGAAATTGGAGGGACGATCCTCGACGATTTTGTCCGGGGGGTTCTGCTTGTTGTCCGGCATGAGATTCTCTCTTTGTTTGAAGGTGTCCACGCCCTGCTCAGCAAGGGTTCGATCGCAGGGGACTTTACTGCCTCATCGACGCCATTGTCAACCACCACAGTGTGTTTGCAGGGTGTGGGCGAGCCGCTCACGCTCCAGTCCATGAAGCAGATTTCTCATCTTTTTTCCGCGCAAAGTGCTCAAATGGAGGGCGACCCCAGTTAACTATATTGTTCGGATTGGGTGCGCACTCCATGGCGTGCGCACCTGAGGCCGTTGCGCTCTTTTCATCTGTGGCACGGGGTACCGGATTGTAGCGGCGCTGGGGGGCCAGCTCCAAATGGAGGTATTGGCGCCAGAAGTTGCGACCCGGAGCTTCCGAATGGAGGTGACGTAACGCCTCCAGGCATCGGTTGTGTTTGGCATCATGTAGTTCGAGTACATGCCGAACACGTCACCGGGCCTATCAAGGGAGACCTCTGCTTTCAGGAGGGTAAGGAAGGAAAGATAGAGGGGCATTGATACCCGAGACGACCGTCGAGATTCTTCGCCAGACAGGCAGGACGGGTGAGGTGTGTCTTCGGGTGCTTGCGGGTGAATTCCGGGACGGGATACAGGCTGGATTCTTCGCCAGGCAGGCAGGACGGGTGAGGCGGGTCTTCGGGGCGAGGTCGCAGGGTTCATTGTGGGTGACATCTCTGGATTGGCTGTTGAGTGGGCCTGAGGGCTCGTGAGCAAAGAGATTGGGCGGGAGTGACCGTGACTGTCTGGGAGGGACCGTTGCATGGATGCGACAGTGGCGCTGGGCCTACCGTCGCAAAGGTGCGAGTGTGAGGGTGGGGTGAGAAGGTCGGTTGGCTGGCAGAGCGTTGTAGGGGCGACTGTTGCGAGTCTGGTGGAGGCGTATTGGTGATTGGCACGGTGCGTGCTCTGTATGGCCTCGTCTAGAAACCGGTTGCTTTGAGGAGGTCTGTCTTGAAGGTTGCATTTTCTTCCCATGGAACGAGCTTGAGCAGTGAGTTGGATGTTCGCTTTGGGCGGGCGTCGATGTTTCTGGTGCACGACACCGAGAGTGGAGCGCTGGAGGTTGTGGACAACGAAGCGTCCTTGCGATCGGCGCACGGTGCCGGAACCCTGGCTTCCGAAACCCTGGCCAATCTCGGAGTCGAAGCGGTGGTTACCGGGCACTGCGGCCCCAAAGCCTATCGGGTCCTCGAGGCAGCGGGGGTTGCGGTTTACAACACGGACTTGAAGACCGTCGCCGAGGCTCTTGATGCCCTGCTGGCGGGAACCCTTGAGGCTGCATCCGGGGCAAACCGGCAGAGCGGCTGGTAGGGGTCTTCGCCCCGCAGGAGAAGGACCATGATTCGAATTGCTGTTGCGTCTGGAAAGGGTGGAACGGGGAAGACGACTCTGGCCGTGAACCTCGCCCGCGTATTTGGGGGTGGGGTGACTCTGTTAGACTGTGATGTCGAGGAGCCCAACACTCACATCTTCCTGACAGCCTCCAACCTGCGCCTGGAAGAGGTCACTCTGCTGGTTCCCGAGGTGGATGCCGAAAAGTGCACAGCGTGTGGGTTGTGCGGTCGTTTCTGTGCTTACCACGCCATTGTCTCGCTGAAGACCCGTCCTTTGGTCTTCCCGGAGATGTGCCACGGCTGCGGTGGTTGTGCCAGGGTATGCCCCGAGGGGGCCATCTCGGAGGTCCCCTATCGAATTGGGGAGTTGCGTACTGGCCAGGTGGGTTCCATCGACCTTCGTCAGGGGGTTGTTGACGTTGGCGGAGCGCTGGTGCCTCCCGTCATTCGCGCCCTGAAGCGGGTGCCGACTTCGCTGCCGGTGGTCATTCTGGATGCGCCGCCGGGGACTTCTTGTCCCGTGGTTACGACGGTTCGGGATGCCGACTTCGTGGTTCTGGTCACGGAGCCCACCGCTTTTGGCCTGCGAGACCTCTCTTTGGCTGTGGAGATGATTCGAACCCTGGGGGTTCCCTTTGGCGTTGTCATCAACCGAAGCACCACAGGAGACGACCGGGTGGTTTCGTACTGCACGAAGGAAGGAATTCCTCTTCTGGCGTCCATTCCCGATGACCGTCGAGTGGCCGAGGCCTACTCTCGTGGCGAGTTGGTGGTGGAATCGCTGCCGGAATACCGAGGCATTTTCGAGGCTTTGAGGGATGACTTGTTGGAGCGCATAGGCTTGGTGCAACAGCGTGGGGAGGAGGCGAGATGAACAAACAAGTGACGCCATCGACTTCCCAGGGGGAGTCCTCCGCAACCAGCCGTCGGGTACACGAAATCCTGGTCATCAGCGGCAAAGGAGGCACCGGCAAGACAAGCATCACGGCAGCGTTGGCGGTGCTGGAACCAGGGGCGGTGGTTGCCGATTGTGACGTGGATGCGTCCGATCTTGACCTTGTCTTGTCTCCCAATGTGTTGCGCACGGTGGAGTTCTACAGCGGCCGTGGGGCCGTCGTCAGGCCGGACGCTTGCACGGGCTGTGGTGTGTGCCACGAATTGTGTCGTTTTGGAGCCATTGTGCCTCCCAAAACGGGAGATGTTTCACCCTTCTTGGTGGATTCTGCAATGTGCGAGGGTTGCGGTGTGTGCGTAGCGTTCTGCCCCGAAAAGGCCATCGATTTTCCAGAACAGCATGCAGGCACCTGGTTTGTTTCCGACACTCGCCGTGGACCCATGGTGCATGCGCGTCTCGGGGTTGCTGCCGAGAACTCCGGGAAGCTTGTTTCCACGGTACGCATTGAGGCCCAGAAGTTGGCGAAGGGAACGGGGTTGGGGTTGGTACTCATCGATGGTCCTCCCGGTATCGGTTGTCCGGTTATCGCTTCCTTGACCGGGGCTTCCCTGGCCCTGGTGGTCACGGAGCCGACCTTGTCTGGATTGCACGACCTGAAGCGTGTGTTGTCGCTGGCCCAGCATTTCGGTGTGGCGACCATGGTGGCTGTGAACAAGTGGGACTTGAACGAGGATATGACCAATCGGATAGAGAAGCGGGCGGTGGAGAGTGGCGCAGCGCTGGCCGGTCGGATTCGTTACGATACGTCAGTCACGACGGCTCAAAACAGGGGTTTGAGCATCGTGGAGATGGACTCTGTGGCGGGGGAGGACGTGGCTCGAATGTGGAAGCAAGTGAGGAAATACGGGTCCACGCTGGGAGTTCGATTCACTCCGTTTGAGGGTTCTCTTTGAGGACGTCGTTGCAGAATTCTCTTGCCTGATGAAACTGGCGGTGTTGGGGGAACCTTTCCAGCCCTTCGAGTGCCCAATCCAGTGCCTTTTGGTGGTCCTGAAGGTGGAGGTTCATGGAGACGAGGGCGGAGAAGACGCGTGCCGAGGGTCCGGATCTGCGAAGGACTTCGTCCAATTCTGCTAGAGTTTCGGGGCACACCGGTTGGGTGAGTCGCTGGCCGTCTGGATCGTACATCCGGACGTCCACACATCCGAGACAGTTGTCTACCAATGCAGTTCGCCGTATGAAGATCTGCCCGAAATCGTCCCAGTACACCAACTGCCAGTGCGG
>CALFHQ010000814.1 GCA_937876385.1 uncultured Pseudomonadota bacterium | reverse complement strand
GTTCGGGCTCGAATTCGACTACCAACTGTGGCAGGGATTTGGAACCATCGGGGTCTTTGGAATGGCGCACTACGGATACCTCTCCGGGAGCGGAATCGAAGTCTCGGGAGAGAAATCCAACGACAGCACGAAGATGCATCTCCTTCCTTTCACGGCGGGTATCAACTATCGGTTTGACTACCTGGCGCAGCGTTGGTCCATTCCCCTGGTTCCCGTGTTCAAGTTCGGCCTCGATTACGCCATCTGGTGGATTAGAGACGGCGTGAACTCTGGTTCCACCTACAGCGACAACGGGAAAAACATGGATGGCGCAGGGGGCACCTTCGGCCTGTATGGGTCCGTCGGACTGCACCTCCACCTGGACGTCTTCGAACCCCATACAGCCACAGTCTTTGACAATGACATGGGGGTTAATAACAGCTACCTTTTTGTTGAGTACGATCTCCACTGGCTCAACGACTTCGGAAGTGACTCCAGCTTTGACCTCTCTGACCACGGCCTCTGGTTTGGCCTCGCCTTCGAGATGTGAGAAACGTACTCCTTCGACTCCGCTACGACGGAACACACTTCAAAGGGTGGCAACGACAACTGGACCAACGCACGGTTCAAGGCGAGCTGGAGCGCGCCCTTGGCCAGATGTTTGGCCAGGACTACCGCCTCGCCACCTCCTCCAGAACCGACTCTGGTGTCCACGGCTGGCGACACCCGGTGACCATCATCACCAGCAAACCCATCAGCATCTCGGCCATCCAGAGAGGACTTAACGCCCTCACCCCGAAAGACATCGCAATCATCGATGCCCAAGTGGTTCCGCTCTCCTTCGGGGCCCGCAGAGACGCCATCGGCAAGACCTACCAATACCACCTCTACCAAAGCCTCCATCAGGACCCCTACGTCGAGCCGTACGCATGGCGAATCTCCAAGCCCCTGAACCTCGACGCCATGCGGAAGGCCGGGAGATTCCTCATCGGCAAACACGATTTCTCCGCCTTTCGAGCGTCCCATTGCGACGCACGTTCCCCCGTTCGACAACTCCATGCGGTGCACATCGGACGAGAGAATCGACACATCACCATTACCGTCAACGGCAACGCCTTCTTGCGGAACATGGTGCGAATCATTGCCGGCAACCTGGTCGAGGTCGGGGTGGGTCGCTTTGAACCCGACTGGATGGCCCACGTCCTCGAATCCAAGGACAGAGGAGAGGGGGGTAGAACCGCTCCGGGCCGAGGACTGTTCCTCCTGGACGTGAGCTATCCCACGGAATTGGTTGCATCCGGGGCTCATGAATGGTAAATATCCTCTCTCTTTGTGTGGCATCGGAGGTCGTAAAGGAATGAGCACGGACGAACGAGACCTGGTTTCCTCAACTCAAGACGAGGAATCTCCAACCTTGACAACCACCGACGAAGACGCCCTCGAGTCTCCCGAAGTCGAGACCGAGTCAGAAGACAAGGACGTCGAGGCACCCGAAGTCGAGGAAGCATCGAAGGGTGAACCGGGCAATCCCCCGAAAGAGAAGGTCGCCCCCCCTCCCTCAGACGACGAGGACGCCGACAACATCGGCAACCGAAGAGACCCCAATGAAGCGGCTCCTTCAGACCCGTATGAATACGACGAAGAGCTCGACAACATCGGGAACCTCATCAATCCCCCAGAGGTCAAGCGAGATTCCCAGGACCCCCAGAAAGGGGGCCGAGGGCGGCGACGCAAGCCTCTGGCCGAAGACGACCCCTTTCATCAGTTCGGAACACCGGTGGAATACTGGGGCTCGAGCGTGGATGGTGTTCGAGACCCCAACCAGGTGCAGACCTCCGGTCTGGCCCCGGACGACCCCTTCTGGCAGTTCGGAACCGCCCCCAGTAGCTGGGGAAACACCCGAAGCAACCAGCAGGGTCCCAACCGGGCCAATCGACCCAGGCGCTATCTGGAGTGCCGCAAGTGCGGAGTCAAAATCGAGAAGAAGCGCTCCCATGAACGCCAAAGAAGAGTCCGCTGCCCGATGTGCGGCCGGGACATGAAAGAATACCGCTCATGACCCCATAACGGGTCCAGACAGACTTTGCCACAACAACCAGGTCGCAACACTCCGGTAAGGCGCCCATCGCTGACTTCGCCCCGCTGCGATCTCGGCTGAGACCAATCGCCGACGCCCCATCATCTGCGTCATCGCCTTTCTGATGCCGAGGTCGCTCTTGGGAAAGATATCGGGCAGACCCCGGTGGAACATCGCAAACATCTCAACGGTCCACGGTCCGATTCCACGAAGACTCTCCAGGCTGTCGTGGAGTTCCGCAAGGGAAGCAGAAGCGAGGCCGTCGGCGGACAAGCGGCCCTCCTCAAATGCCTCGGCCAACGCCACCACCGTCGCTGCCTTGGTCCCGGAAAGGCCGGCCTCGGCGAGGCGACTTCGATGGGCCAGCACTGACCCGGGGGTGAGCGCCGGCAGCATCCCCTCAAGGCGGTTGAAGATGGCCCGGGCAGCGGAGCCTGCCAACTGTTGGTACACCACCGATTCGACCAGCGCCGCAAAGGGATTGCCCGGAAACTGCTGGGCCGGGCCGTCGGAGGAAACGGTTGAAACCACACTGGCCAGCCCACGGTCCCGCCTCAACAACTCGGTGGTGGCAATGGAGAAGGCCAACGGCTCAAAGAGACTGGCAAACAGCGGGTTGCCTCGGGGCAGCTTTGGCACCACCCCTTCCAGATAGAGGAGCTGAGCCTTGGTCGCCGCTCCTCCCAGGGCACTGAAAGAACCCAGAGAGCCGTCTTTTGGGAGCACCCGGTGGCAAGGAACAATGAGGGGAACCCGGTTCGCTGACATGGCCGATGCTACGGCCCGGGCAGCATTGGGAAAGCCCGCTCGGGAGGCCAACTCACCGTAGGTTGTGACCTCCCCCGGCGGTGTGCGTCGAAGGGTCCAGTACACTTTCGAGGTGAAACCAGGCCCTTGATCCCACACCACTGGAATGTCGTCGAACCACTGCGTGTGACCCGAGAAGTGCTCCTTCATCTTGTCGATGGCGACCCCCACGAAGGGGGGCAGAGGAGCCGTCAGTTTCGGGAAAACCGGTGGGGCATCGATGGGGCTGGGAAGGGTCAGTGCCGTGATCCCTTGGGGGACGAACGTCAAACTGGCCCGTCCAAAATCTGTCTCGAACTCAATGCGGTTTTCATGCATGGGGGAACCCCCGAAAGAGAGGGAGGGAGAGGAGAATCAGTCTTCGAGCAGCAGTCCCTTTGGCTTGTTGTTGATGCTCTCGATGGCTGCCTGGGCCTTCGCCTTGAGATCCTCGTCCACGGTTTGTCTGATGTACTCCTGGAGGGGAGTGATCCCCTTCTTGTGACCCATGAGACGCAACCCTTCGATGGCCGCTTCCTGAACGATTCGCTCGGGATCGGCAAAGCCACGGGCGATGTCCTCGACGACGTTGAAGTCCTTGGAGCGACCCAGAGCAATGAGGGTCGCCGCACGAATCCTCGGGTCTTTGTGCTGGAGAAGGATTCCCGACTGAAGCAGGGGAACCACCCTGGGGTCGATGATGTACTGGATACCCTGGATGGCCGCTAGTTGGATCTCCGGGTTGGAGACGAACAGGGCGTTCTTGTAGATGTCCAGGAACTCCTTGTGGTCCTGCTCGGTCTCAGCCAGGGCCACGATGGCCTTCATGGACTCGGTCTTCTGCTTGGGGTTTCTGGCCTGGACGAACTGGCGCAGCTTGCTTCGGGCTTCCTTCAGCTTCCGCTCTCTGGCGCCGATGATTGCCTGGATTCGGACATCGTCGTCTTCGTCGTCGAGCTTCTCCAGGATGACCTTGTCCCCCTTCTCGTTCTTCAAAGCGAGGGCCGAATCTACGACCAGGGATCGGATCTTCGGGTCGGGATCGTTCTTCATGGTGAGGAGCCGTTCCCAGTTCCCTTCGCCACCAATCTCATACAGCGCCTTCACGGCCGCCTGCTTGATCACAAGCTCTTTGTCCTTCATCCGTTCGGCCAACAGCTTCAGTACCGGCTCTACCTTGCGAGCGTCCTTCTCCTCTCGGGCAATCTTCACCAGAGCCAGCACAGCCAGCTCACGAATGAGGATGTCGTCGGAGTTGGCCAGGTCCATTATGATCTTTACGTCCTGTGCTGCCAGCATCGCGGCCATGGTGGTGCGAACGGCGGTGGCCAGCTCGGCTCGCTTGGAAGCGGCGGAGAGGGACTTGATATTGTCAATCAGGACCAGGTTTCCGATGGTTGCCACTGCGGCCAAAGCGACTTCGGGTTCCCTGTGATCCAGCGACTTGACCAGCTCGTCGGCCATGTCGTTGTACTTGCGCATCTCGATGGTGGTGATTGCCTCTTTGGCCGTTTCGGCGCCGTGATTGGCCAGGATATAGCGGATTCCTGCCTTGGCGTGAGATGCCTCGTTTTGTCGCATCAAGGTGATGGCAGCATCCCGACGGTACTTCTCTTCAATGGAGGTGTTGGTCAAGAGGGCTTCGAGGGTGGGCAGGTCGTTGAGCTGCTTCAATCCGGCAAATGCGGCTTCCCGAACCGCTTCGCGAGGGTCGGCGACGATGCGAATCAGCGCCGGAATGACTCTCTTATCTCCCGACGAGGCAAGCTTCTGCAACGTGGCCTTGACCACTTCGATGTCGTCGCTTTTCAGATCCTCAAACAGGATGTAGATTTTGAACGTGGAGCGGCCGTTGGCAACCAGGATTTTGGCCGCCTGCAGCTTGGTCTCCGGGTCTTCGTCGTCGTCAGCGAGTTTGGCCAGGGCATCCAGAACTCTGGGGCTTATCCGCTTCTCGAGGATGGAAATGGCCATGTGCTGTACATCTCGGTCCTTGTCCTTCAGCATCGGGATGAAGTGGTTGAGCTCGTTTGGAATCGCCAAGCCGGGGGCGGCCTTCAGCGTTTGCAACCGCACGTAGGCTTCCTTGTGTTTCAGCAAGTCGGTGATCATGCCGTAGAGTCGGGCGTCCTTGGCCGCCAGGCGGGTGTAGAACGTCTTCGACTCCATATAGTCGTTTTCCCCGAGCCGGACGAGGGCGTGGCTGAACTTCGAAGGGGGAAGAGCTTCCCACAGCGGAACGGTGGCGAGGAAGTAAGGGTACTTCACGTCTCCATCGGTGATGGGGTGGTCCTTGTCCGTGTTGTACACCCGATCGACACCGACATTGCTCAGGGTCAAGTACACCTCTCCCATCACCACGTCGTGGAATCGGCTGGTCTCCGGATCCATCATCAAGAAGGCATCCAGGGTTCCATCGGAAGCTTCCTTCACGATGAGGTACGTGTCCCCGTAAACGCTCTGTCGAGAGGAGTGGAGCTTCTCGAAGAGGACTCCAATGCGTCGGGCGATGGATTGCTCAGCGGGCCCTTTAAAGCTGAACGGAACAAAGAAGAATCGCTTCTCGCCCTGGAACTGGATCTGCTCGGCAGAGAAGGCGAAATACAGCTCCGCACGGGCCTGCACGGGCACAAGCAGGGCTAGGAACAATGCGGTGATAAGGATTCTTTTCGTCATTGTGACCTCCAATGGAATATCACTTATATTTCAGGGACAAGGAATGTCAAAGGTTTTTGCTGCCAATTCAGACCGCTGCCCGGTCCTTGTTCGCCCACCTTCGGGCGGCCAACAGGCTGAACGGCGTCACCAAGGCAATGAAACCGTAAATGAGCCACATCATCGATGTGCTGTGCGGCCCCACCATGGGGCAGTAGCGCTCAAGGAAGTAACCACTGTAAACCCCCGTCAGCACCTTCGTCAGGAACCACGGGAACTGCGCAATGCCCATGTACGCACCGGTCTTGCCCTTCGGGGCGATCTCCGCCACCCACTGCAGGAAGCGGGGCTGCCACATGGCCTCACCCACGGACATCAAGAGGATGTACAAGAGCAGCAATTCCGGAGAGGGGCCTATGGTCAACAGGAACGTCGGAAGGGCCATGACGAAGGTTCCCCAAATCATCATCGAGTAGACCTTTGCTCGACAGGTCAACGCTGCCACCACGGGGCTCAAGACGAAAATCAAGATGGGGTTGATGTTGGAGAAAAACTCGAATTGCTCGCCCACGAATGTCCCGCCAAATGCACGGTTGATATAGTAGGGCAAGGTCAGCCAGTTGTGGGCAAACAACGTCTGTACCGGAATCAGGATGAAAATGAAGAACACGAACTTCGAGTTGTTGAAAGGGTGATCCTTCCTTCGCTTCAAGATGTATCGGGTCAACGCTCCGACGAAGAAGAGGCCGAACAAGAGGGCAATTCCGTACCGCAGCCCCCAGTTCATGAGGCGCGTAAGGGTAGGAACCTGCACCCCCGCCGAAATGAGCGAAGGCATGTCGTCGCTGAAGCGCCGGTCCGACGCCAGGCGAACCGCAAGAATCTCGATCCCCTTGACCGGCTCGTTGTCCTCCGTGTCTTCGAACAACGGTGCTACACCCTTGAGCATGAAGACGCTCATGGCGATGATGCGATCCTTCAAAAACTGCTTGGTCGCATTGGTGGGAGGGTCTCCCAGCAACTTGACGGTGTCCCGCAGCATCGCTGAATCCACCCGCAGATAGGTCAGCATCAGCCGGGCGGCGGGATCCTCAGAACGCTCCAGCGTCGAGGACAACTCGTCGATTTCGAATTTGATCTGGTCGAGAACCTGTCCGATGGGTTGGCCCATGACGTCTGCAATGTGCTTGACCCGGCCTTCGTCGATGGGAATCAATTCCTCGTCGGGCTTCTTAAAGCGGGTCTGCAAGCTCTGGACGACCTCGATGTCCACGGGGCGCACCAGGGATTCCGCCGCGGCCATCTGGTAGATACCGAGGAAGCGAATCTCGTTGCGTAACCACAAGGTGGTCTCCGTGGCGCGAGGGGTCTCCTGCGTCAGAACCCATGAATTTCTTTCCAATCCCTTGAGCAGGTTGGCCTCGTGATAAGCATGGACGCGCAGCAGATCAAACACCCGAGGGTCAACGGTGACGTCGTCGGCGTGATGGGCTGGAGGAACGATCCCCTGGGCGAAGCGCTCCATCTTCTTGCCGCTCTCGACGAGCCTGTTGGTCACCCCCTCGGGATCCGTTAAGTCCTTTGCACTGGGAAGATAGCGCTGAACGGCCTCGAACTCACGGCTCACTTCGGTGACGGAATACTCCGCCCGGGAAGGTTCCTTGGTGAGCGTCAGACCCACGACCGTTCCGAATCCGGTCAGAGCCAGCACCGTGTATGCGATGAAAGGCACCGTCAACAGCGGCTGTTTCTTCTCTTTGGCGGGGCGTTTCCCATCCCCTTCCTCCTCTTCCTTGTTGTCGTCCAACTCGGTCAGGGTGTCTCGTTTCACCACCCGGGGGGTCAAAATGGCCAAAACGGCAATGAACGCCAGCGCGACCAAGCCCGCATATACCCAGAACACCGACTCAATCCCCAACCCCTGTCGAATGGGGGGAGAGACGATTCCCGAGACAAAGGCACCAAGGTTCATCAAGCCGTAAATCATGGCATAGCCGATGGTGGCCGTCTTTTCATCGGTGAACTGCTTGACCCCCGCATACGCCGCCGGCTGGTACATTCCATACCCGATGACAACGATGAAGAGACCTAAGGCCACCACCATGAACATCGGTGAACTGGCCCCAAGCCCTTGCTTGAAGAAGGTCCCCGATGCTCCCAATAGAACACGTCCGATGGTCATCAGAGCCAAAGAGATGAGCAACGCCTTGCGCACCCCGATGCGGTCAGCCGTCCCACCCAGGAAGAGCATGGACAGCGTGATTCCACCGGTGAACAGGCTCAATACCCACCCGGCATGCAGGTCCGAAAGACCCACGTTCTCGGACAGGAACTTTCCAATGATGGTCAGGATTCCGAAGTACACAAGCCCTTCGAGAACGTAGGAGACGTTTACTCCCCAAAGAGCCCGCGGGGCCTTGACCAGATGGACGAAGGGATCTGTCACCTCTTTGAGTGACTTTTTCAGCAGCACTCCGAGGGGTTGACGCTCCGCCGCAGCCGGGGAACCCTCGGAGGAGTTGGGCTGGGAATCCTCGATTTGATCTTTGTCTTTGCGTTCGTCAGACACTGCTCTCTCCTAGAAGGCATCGCTGCTTTGGCCAGCGCTGATGGACCCACCACGCCGGGAACTTGCAAGTTTCGCTCCGTACTCTAGCAGATGGGGCATCGATTGCCAATATGCTGTGACTTGACACTCCGACGGAACATACCTTAGGATCGCCCGAAATCAGAGGGGGAGAGGATGCGAAATCTTTGGATGATGGTCCTGGTCGGATTCGTGGTGTTTGCATGGGCCGGGTGCGGGAAGAAAGAGACCGACGAGAAGAGCCGAGCGCAGGCAGTTGAAGAGAAGGCAGCACAAGCCAGAAAGAAGGCGGAAGGAGAGCGCAAGTCTGAGCCAACAGAGGCGAAGGC
>CALFHQ010000813.1 GCA_937876385.1 uncultured Pseudomonadota bacterium | reverse complement strand
GGGGCTGGGGTTGGAGTCGTACGGTCGAGCCAACGACGGTCGCCGAATCTACGCCGCCCAATGCACCACCGATGTACTCTCGGCCTGGCTTGAGAAACGACCGGACGCTAAGGTCGAACCTCAAGACCTCCTCGCCAATCCGGGGCGAATCAAGGTGCTTATTGTCGTCCCAGGAAATGTGGGCGGGTCGTCAGAACAGCCAGAAGGGGTGAGACCACAGGAGAAAGTTGAACCGCGAACTGGCGTACCGGTGTCGAACGAGTCTCCCTGACCAATCCTCCCCGGGGAATGCCCCCGAGAGCATCTTCTCCCACTGCTTGAGAGCCGACGCCAACACTCGAACACTGTCGAAGGTCAAGGTGCGCACGGGCATGAGGCGAGAGAGGGAAGAAGCTCCCGCCAGGATCTCTTTGTGCTTTGCCTCCACCAACCGCGCACAGGCCTCCTCCGAGGGGGCTCCCCGCCAGAAACGAGGAACCGCCAGCACAGCCTCATCGAACGCTTCCGCCACCGCCTCTGCGGGATAACGCCACTCCATCAAATCCAGGGGTGAGAGGAAAAGGGTGTTCTTCATGCCGGCTGCGTGGAACCCCTCGGCCAAGGCCAGAATTCGCTCCTCATTTCCAGATTCAGGCTCGCAGATACCTTCCCCACGCCACTCGGTACGAAGGAGGTGAACGACCTCGTCGACTCCCGCTGCCCGAAGAGCCTGCACGAGAATTTCCGGATCTTCCCAGGTGGACCCTCCCAACATCGGGACATACCGACGCCCTTCTGCGGCCAGTAGCTCGGCCAAATGCACATGTCCCTCAGCGGATAGCAACTCTACTCCGGGAATCACCAGCTTGGCGCCTCGGTGGTTCATCACGTCTTCGGCGATCTCAGCGGCCATCTCTCGTCTGTCTCGATATTCGATACGAATTCCTGGGCACGGAGTAGGGCACTTCTGGCATCGCTCGATTCGGAAAAACTGAGTCTGGTCGAACTGTCCCGACTCCCCAGCGACCCCTTCTTGTCGTTTGTGAGTGGCAAGACCGTACTCCTGCAATTCGATACGGTGGTGACTCGGCAGCATGCAATAGGGGAGGTTGTAAGGCTTGATTCGAGTACCCAACCGTCCCGCTACTGTCTGAGCGCGGCCAATGGCATCGAAGACATCCTCCAAGGGCACGTAGTAGTGCCTGGCGACGTGCAGGGTCTCTCGAGACGCAATGAAAGGCTGAACGATGTGCAGCGAGGCACCCCACGCTGCTGCTTCTTCGATTGTGTCATTCAGATCTCGGATTGTCTCCGGAGTCAAGAGAGTCACTGAGGTCAATTCGACGGACTTCTGTGCCCTCTCAGCTTCTTTGCGGAACTCGGAAATTCCCAGCTTCAGTTGTTGGAAAGACCTGGCCATTCCGTTGAGTCCATCCTGCACCTCGGGCACAGCGGAATGGAGGGAGAAGGTGACACGATTCAGGCCGGCTTCCACCAATTCCTGGGCCAACCCCGGCACCCCCAACATCCGTCCATTGGTTGTAATTCCAATTTCCCGAAAACCTAGATTTGCAGCTTTTGAAACGAGCTTTGGAAGATCCGAGCGGAGGGTGGGTTCTCCCCCCGTGAAGGCCACTCGGTCCACCCCGGATTTCGCCGAATCACGAATCCGTCGCAACACGTCAGATGTTGACAGATCGGAGGAACTGAGATGACCGGTTCTAAGGTAGTGTTGGGGGCAGAATAGGCATCGGTTGTTGCAGCGAGTCCCCAATTCAATAGTAAGAACACCGCTCATGATGCAGTCAGGAAGTCTTGCGTTGTGCTGAAATCGGCTAACTCCCTTTCTCAACGAATGGGAATTCGGGCCATCCCCTTACCAGGAACCATGGGAACCGTGGGAACCGTGGGAACCGTGAGACCCGTGAGAGCCGTGGGAACCGTGGGAACCGTGGGAACCATGGGAACCGTGGGAACCATGGGAACCGTGAGAGCCGTGGGAACCGTGAGAGCCGTGGGAACCGTGGGAGCAATGGCCAGCGGCCGTCACTTCCATGTTGTCCAGGTGCTCACCACCCACCGAATTCTCGGAACCCAGGGCATGGCCGGAAGCCGTCCCCGCCATGAGGAGGAAAGTGGAAATCTGCGCCGCCTGCTTGCGGGTAATTTTCCCCTCCTCACTGGTGAGGAAATCCTTCACCTTCTTCTTGAGCTTGGGCAGCTTGTCTCTCTTCATATTGACCGTCCTCCCTGGTGGCACGGGGCTGGTTTCATGCGTTCGCACTAGTCGTGCATGAAGAACACGCTCCTATCTCTAACTATCGTCCATTTCCTGAAAATGTCAAGCAGATCTTCGTTTCCGCTCGCCAAGTGTCCGAACAGATAGTCCAGCACGGCTTTGTAGATTTTGCAGCGGGTGTTTGTAGGCATCTGCCCGAAGAGTCCGCCCTGCTGTGCGTAGTTGTAAACCGGGCAGACGCCGCAGTACGGCTTGTACACGCACTCCATGCAATGGGGGTTGGCTTCCAGTGTAGAGGCCACGGTGAGCGCCTTTACAGGAGCGCTCTCCAGCAGCTCTTTGTAGGAAGAGCCGGGGAGGGTTCCGATCTGGAAAGCATCGTCACCCATCTGGTAGACCATTCGCCCCTCGTCACAGGTAAAAACCGTCCCGTCGTAATTATACGCTACCTGACCAATTCCCGCCCCGCAGGGCGATCTGAGATCAAGGTAGTTGGGGTCAAAGGGGGTCAATATCTTCGTCAACAGGATCGCGGCGGTTCTCTCCAGAATCTCCACACCCTGCTTGTTCAACTCGATCATGTAGTCCATGGCTTCCCGATAGAAGTCGAGGAACTCATCGGCTGAATAACCGATCTTCTCGAAGGTCTTCACGGCGAAGCCAAAGGGGTTCAACGGGCGCAGGAAGATCGCCTTGCGCCCCAGACGGACATACTCGTCAACCACCGCTCTGGGGTTCGCCAGGGTTTGACGAGTCACGGTCAAGAGGGCTTCCACGTGATAGAGATCGGGGTCAAGTCCTCTGGCCTGATAGGCAGCATCCACCTTCTGTATCCAATACACGGCCTGATCGTAGGAACTGCCGCCTGAGAGGTGCCGGTTGCCGTCGTGGATCTCCTTTGGACCGTCGATGGAGGTGCAGATCTGAACGTTATGCTCCATCAGCACCGCCAGCTTCTCATCGGTCATGGCGGCCATATTGGTGACCAGGGAGAACTCCAACTGCTTCCCCGCCACTCGGTTCTTCTCCACGGCATAGTCGAGAACGAACTTCATGGTTTCCCAGTTGACCAGCGGCTCTCCACCCTGGAATTCGATGGTGATGCTGTCAGACGGGGTCTCGAAGATGGTGTCCACGGTAACCCGAGCCAGCTCGGGGGTCATGTCGTAGGAGGTCTCCTTCATGTCCCGACGAGAGGCGTGACAATAGACGCACACCTCGTTGCAGCGCAGGGTCAGAATCATGATATGGAGATAGGGGCCACTGAACAGGAAGGCGTTCTTCCGAGCGTACTTCTGAGAAAGCTGCTGGGTTGCCTCGTCGGACCTGTAGAACAGCTTGACCTTCAGCTCTTCGTACTTTTCGCTGCCCTCGGGGAGTTCCCCTTTGACAAACTGTCGAAACTCTTCGTTGGACAAGACGGCCCACTCCCCAACCTCGTTGGTGAGGAGCATCTGGTCTCCCAACTTGCCAAAGCGGAACGGTGTTGCGTTCTCCAGACCCTTTCCCTTCAGCATATCGATACCAAGCGCCATTATGAACCCCTGTTGGAAATGGTGGTGGCCAGCGCGTAGTTCAGGAACTCGTCAACCAGCACATCCCCCACCTCCGAATCGATCTCGTCAAAGGACAACTCGATTCGGTCTTTGGTTGTGGAGACGGTGATCTTCGCCAGATGCCCGAAGGCCTCAACGGTCTCATCAACGGCCGCCCGAGCGTAGAATCGCTTATCCAAAGCTACCGTGGTCATTCCGTCTCCTTCCCTTCCTTGTCATCTTCCTTGCTGTACTTCTCTTCCCACGGCACCGCGATGCCGAGGGGATCATCCAAGTAGTCCCCATCGTCGTCATCATCCAATCCCAGATCCATGGATTGAGGCATGGAGGAGTACAGGGCTCGATGAACGATGGCGTCTCGGATCTTCTCGGTGCGCTTTGATACCTTCAGCCGCAGGGTCTGGTTCAACAGCTCGTTCTCGAACTCTCCAACAACCCGCTCGAAGGCTTCTGGTGTGGTGTCAGGCTTCCCTCGCAAGCGAACGCTGATGCTGTTCTTCTCCGGCTTGTCCAAGAAGACGTAGCACTCGTCGATAAAGACGAAGGCCGTGGCCAGCACGGACTCCAACGGGTAAATTCGCTGGTTCACCTGAAGTACTTTCTCGTTCCCCAATTTCTTCCCCCAAACATTCCACCGGAGGGCTCATTCTTCCCTCTGGGCACTGGTTTCGATCTTGGTTTCGTTCTCCATTGCAGTTTCCCGCCAAACGTGGACCCAATGATACGAATTTAGCGACGGAAAGGCAAAGGAAAACACGGGCAATCCCTCGCCGGAGCTAGAGGTGCCGCAACTGCCCCAGGTCCACATCGGCGATCTTCTTCTTCAAACTCTCTACCAATTGCCTTTGAAGCTCAAACACGGCGAGTCGGTCTATGGCCTTCAAGGCCTGAACCACGTGGGGTCGAGCCGCATTGTAGGTTTTGAAGGAGAGGGCGGTGTGCTGGAGGTGACCGATGGGATCCATCTTCACGACCTCCTCGACGGAGAGAGAAACTCCTGCCCTCCGCAGCTCCTCTTTGAGGTCCTTCTGTCTCACAATCCGTTCGGGGAGAGGCACTTCTCTCCAACGGTACACCTCGGCGTTGACGATCACTCGATCTCCAAACACCTGCACCCGGGTCGGCAAAGTCAGGCGGTCCAGCTTTGCAAGGTTGGAGACAAAGCGCTCCATCGTGGCATCGTCCACCCGGGGAATTCGAGCAACGACCAGGAAGATATCCCTGACGTCATTCATAGTAATCTGGAACGGCTTTCGATCTGGAACCATCGGCGGAATGGCGTCTCGGTGGACACTAGCCTCGGTGATCTCAAAGAACTGCACCTCGGTTCCCGCATCGACGGCTGCCTTGCGCCACTCCGCTTCCACAACCGCCGGGTCCAATTTCGAGGGCACTCCCACAGTGTATGAGGGGTCCTTGAGCACTTGTTCGGCTTCGGCCAACCTGTTTCGAAGGGATTCCAGCCGCTCTCGCAGCTCCTGCGCCCATTGGGCCTCTGTCAGGGCCTGGTCCTTGAGCTTCTTCAAGCTCTCCATAATCAGTTCAGCCTCGCTGGGTTCGAGGGATACGGCGTCGGGTTGCTGCTCCTCCGCTGGATCCTCCTCGGCGGCGGCTCCGGCGACCTTCTGAGGGAGCTTGCCAGGGGCCTCTTGGTTGGGGTTGGGGCTGGCGGGGGGTTGCGTTCCCTCCTTTCCCACGCTCTCTCCTTGCTGTCCTGCAGCCTCCTTGGATTTCTCTTCGAGGCGTTCGGGCTTGTTGCATCCCAGCCCCAGAAGAGCGACGGCGAACAATGTTACCGCCCAAAATCGGTGAGGGTGAAAACGGCCCACCATGGTACACACCTCCATTTCCCTTTATCCAGAGCACGAAACCCGCTAGACTCCATGGGTCGAGCAGAGATGGAATACTAGCCCGTCGTCGGGCGATAGTCCAGGAGGGAACCATGACTCCCAAAGGGGACAAAGGAAAAGGGGAAGCCACCTTCGAGCAGCTTCTTGTGGAAGTCGAAGGGATCGTCGGAAAGCTCCAGGATGGCTCCTTGCCCCTTGAAGATGCGCTGACCCTGTACGAGACGGGGTACAAGCAACTCAAGGTAGCCCAGGAACGCCTGGATCAGGCTCGTACGAAGCTGGAGACCCTGCAAAAGAGCGCCCGGGATGAAGAAGGAGAGGCTTGACAAGTTGCTGGTCCAGCGAGGACTGGCACCCACCCGACAACGCGCCCAGGCGCTGATCCTGGGTGGAGTCGTTCTAGTCAACGACCGTCCATCGACAAAGGCCGGGACTGCTATTCCGGAGGACGCTGAGTTGCGTCTCAAGGGCAATCCAATTCCCTACGTCTCTCGAGGTGGATTGAAATTGGAGGGGGCGCTCAAGGCCTTTCCAATTCCTCTGGAGGGACGCGTCGCCATGGACGTGGGCATCTCCACCGGGGGGTTCACAGACCTCCTCCTCCAGCGAGGGGTGGCCCGAGTCATTGGGCTCGACGTCGGGAAGGGGCAGATCGACTGGAAGCTTCGAAACGACCCAAGGTTGACCCTCTTCGAAAACACCAACGCCCGGTACTTCGATCCGGCGTTGCTGGATGAAATTCCCGACCTCGTGGTGATCGACGTCTCTTTCATTTCATTGACTCTGATTCTCCCGGTGGTGTGGCTGTGCGTGGCCCCCGGCGGGGATGTCTTCCCCATGGTGAAGCCACAATTCGAGCTATCCCGAGAGGACATCGGCAAACACGGAGTCGTGCGAAATCCAGAGAAGCATGTTGAAGCAGTTCAGCGGGTTCGCCGGTGTGCGTTGGAGTTGGGATTCGAGATTCTGGGAGAGGAGCAGTCCCCGGTTCCCGGCCCAAAGGGAAACATCGAGTTCTTTCTTCACCTGAAGCGGCCCGAAGAGTCTGCTGATTGACTCTGGTGGAAAACTCACGACCGGATTGTGGTTTCGGTGTCTGACTGGGTCAGGTGATTTTGCGCGGGGTTCCGGGCTTGTTGCCCATCTTGTCCAACAGCTCCCGAATGCCGCCGAGGGATCCCAGCACACCGGTGGTTTCCAGGGGAAGGAAGACGGTCTTCTGGGGAGACTGGCCAATGGAATTGAGCGTATTGAGGTACTTCATCGCCACCAGGTAGTTGACGGCGTCGCTTGAATTCCCAACCGCCTGGATGACTGTCTTGATGGCTTGAGCATCTCCTTCGGCGATTCGAATCTTCGCCTGGGCCTCTCCCTCGGCGCGAAGCACCTGGGACTGCTGTTCACCTTCTGCCACCGCAATCTGAGACTGGCGCTGCCCTTCGGCACGCAGAATCTCCGCCGACTTCTTCCCTTCGGCTTGCAGCACCTGGGCTCGTCGTTCTCGCTCGGCGCGCATCTGCTTTTCCATCTCTGCCAGGATGCTCTCCGGGGGGGTGATATCCTGGAGCTCCACACGGTTGACTTTGACTCCCCACTTGTCGGTGGCCTCGTCGAGGATCGCGGTGAGTTTGCCGTTGACGTGGTCCCGAGAGGAGAGGGATTCATCCAGGTCCATCTCACCGAGGATGTTTCTCAAGGTAGTCTGGGTGAGCTTCTCGATGGCGTCGGGAAGGTTCTGGATTTCGTACACAGCCCGAACCGGATCGGTCACCTGGAAGTAGATGAGCGCATTGATCTGAATGGTGACGTTGTCCTTGGTGATGACGTTTTGTCGAGGAAAATCAAAGACGATCTCTCGCAGATCGATTCGTTCGGTGACTTCCTGCTTGTAGAACTGGATGCTGGGATCCTTTGGGTCCTGGATTACGTATCTCCAGATGATCTTTCGAGGTTTGTCCATGATTGGGATGATGACGTTCACACCGCTGACCAGAGTGCGGTGATAGCGCCCCAGTCGTTCGACAATCATCACTTCCGATTGCTGTACGATCCGAATTCCCTTTACGACGATGATCACCGCCAGGATCAGGGCCAATCCGGCGATGATGGCGCCCAGAGTTCCTCCGGCGCCCATGATGTGGATGACAGGATTCATGACTCCTCCTTGCACGGCCGTGAGACCGGTCCTGAAACGTACAATGTATTCCCTTCTACCCGCTCAATGGTAACGCAAGTGTCAACGTCGAAGGCTTCGCCATTTCCTCCAAGGCATCTCCAGACCTCCCCCATCACCTTCACGTTGCCCGGGTGGTTGGCGCCGCCGACGGTGCGGGTGATCACTCCGATCTTTCCCACCAGGGCGTCCACGTTGGTATGCGTGGCCTTTCCGTGCAGACGTGCCGCCAGTGGACGACTCAGGGCAAAGACGACAATGGACGACAATCCCATCACCACGAGGAGCGTTGTAAAGGAATAGTCTCCCACAAAGGCCAATAGTCCTGTGAGCATGGAAGCCAGTCCCAGACTGACAAAGGCCAATCCGGCGCCGAGGGCCTCGAGAATGACGAGGACCAAACCGAGGACGACCCAGAAATAGCCATTGGTGACATCCAGAAGGTCTAGGATTTCCCCGAATATCTCTCCCACGACGCACCTCCGTTCACTCTTCGAGTTGGCATTGGCGCCATTCTAGCACGCACTACATCGAAACGAGAAGAGGATTCCGCAACCGGGGGTGCGGATCCGAAACAGGGGGGCGTTGTTCAGGGTGGTGGAGAGAAGGCGCC
>CALFHQ010000812.1 GCA_937876385.1 uncultured Pseudomonadota bacterium | reverse complement strand
AGGTGCTTCCGGCGGGCATGGGCAAATTCGCCGTGGCAGGATACGCCGAAGGGGTGCTCCCCAAAGACAGATTGTCGAGAAAGACAAAACGGGAACGCAAGGAGACCTCGGGCCCCAGGTGCAGGGTCGGACTGAGAACCAGCCGCATGTCCGCACCGCTGAAATCTCCGCCAACGCCGGGTTGAGTACCCACAACGGTTCTGCCGGTGGTGGGAGTGGGACCCCGCCCCAAATCGAGCCCCTGAGCGGTGATGGTTCTGAGGCGAAAATACCCGGCAAAGTCAAACCACGGAGGCAAGCGGGTGGTGGATTCTCGAGGAGCAATGGGGTCGTCGTAGAGAAGCGTATCGTAGGGGTTTGGAATCTTCATCTTGAGGGTCTGCCCAAATCCCGCAGACGACAGCAGCAAGATGCTCACAATCACCAGGAAGAATGCTCGTCTCATGGGGTCACCTCCCCGGCGACACTCCGGGAAGAGCGCAAGAAGCCCAGCACCGTCGTCACGAAAAGATCCGGCGCCTCCAAGTGAGGGACGTGACCACAGCGAGGGAACATTACGAGCTTCGAATCGGGCAATTCGGCATGCAACCGCTTGCCGTAGAAGGGGTACGAGACCTGGTCTTCTTCCCCCCAGATAAGCAACGAGCGTTGCGCCACCTCCGGGTAAATCTTCTCGGTATCTTCCAAGCGCTGATCCCTTGCGGCCTGAAGCGCTGCCCGCTTCACCCCCTCCCAATCCAGGAAGATGCGCATGTACTCTACTTCTTGCTCGGAGACGTGCTTGTTGGGTTCGTAGTAGATCTGTTCGTACTTCATCTCCGGTTGTTCATCGAAAAACACCGTGTAGATGAACTCTCCCACCACCGGAACTCGGGACCACAGCATCACCGTGGGAAGCTGGTCGTAGAAGACCCACCCCCCTACAAGAACCAGCCGGTCCACCTGCTCTGGATGGGCGTGGGCCAACGCTAAGGCGATGGAAGCGCCCCAGGAGTGGGCAATGACATGGGCACTTTGCACATTCATGATCTCCAGGAGACGAGACAGCTTTTCTGCCAACGCCTCGGGGGAATAGTCCCCTTCAAACTTGTCCGACCAACCAAAGCCGGGGAGGTCCACCAGAATGCATCGATGGTGCCGACAAAGCCCCGGAGCCACCGCATTCCACTCGGCAAGAGTCGAGCTGTATCCGTGGAGAAAGAGAAGAGTTTCCCCTTCGTCTCCCATGGTCTCTACGTGGAGCTTCCACCCATCGACCGTTTGAAATTTCAGCCCCTTGATGGGAATGCGGGCTTCCCCTTCCTGGAAAGTGGCACACCCAAAAAACCACAAACTCACCAGCAGCCACGCTGCCGGCATGGACCATTTCTTGGACGCCATCAGAACCCCAATCGCTTGTATTCAACGGCCTCGTCGAACTCGATGGCGGTCTCGTCGGCCTTGGATTTCACACGCACCACCATCCCAACACACTCGGCGACAAAGAGGACAATCTTGCTGCGCTGGGAAAGGACCGGAACCGCCATCATGGAGTTGCTCACCGCCATGGTCACGTCCATGTACAAGCGCAACACCTCGAAATTCCCCATGGGAGCAGCGAGCGTGCCCTTGCGATCGACTTGCACCGAGAACGTGTGGTGAACACTCAACTCTCCGGCCATCCCGTAATCCTGAGGGTAGGTCTCCCCCTCGAACAACCCGGAGGCTTCGACCTCAAAATCCTCCCAGCTATCCCCCAAACCCATGGGAAAAACCATCAGACGAATCGGCGTCTCGTACTTCAACGCCGTCCAATCCTCCTGATAGGATGCCAACCCCACCAACCGATACCCGTCATCGTCCAGGCGATAGATTCCCAAATGCTGCTTGTCGAAGGGCTGCACGAACTGCCCCTCTTCGAAGCGGTCGGCAAACCAGAAGGAGGACACAGGTAGCAGACTCTCGTACACCGTCTCATCGGACGCAGGATCGATGGCGGAGAAGTCCCAAAGGTAGCCCCCTCCGTCGGGATTGACGCTCCCGGCGAGGTCGGGAACCGTCACCGTGGTGCCGCTCTTGTTCGTGGTGAATCCAACCACAACCCCCAACGAATGCTGGGCAGGAATTTCGGTGGCGTCGATGAGGCCGTCCCCGTTTCCCTGGCAGAAGGGATTGACGATTTCCTCCAAAGTATCCGGCGTCGATTCGTCTGCTGGAACATCGAAAGCCGTCTCCTCTTCTTCCACGTCAAGGATGCCGTGGAACAGCTCGTCGGCGCCGAGGTCCATGGACGGTCCTTCATCGTCGTCAACATCCATCCCGGAGACCAGCTCTTGTGCTACGTCCATGGAAGAATCCGCAGCAACGACGTCGCTCAGATTCCC
>CALFHQ010000811.1 GCA_937876385.1 uncultured Pseudomonadota bacterium | reverse complement strand
GGTCTCGACTATGTCTTCGAAGGGCGAGAGTACTCGGAGCTGTTCGAGGCGTTGGGAAGTTCCCCTTGCAGCGGAATTTGCGACAAGACGGTGTACACCGGTACCCTGGTTGGAATGGAGCAGGACCCCAACAAGGGACCCGACGCTGCCAAGCAAGCCTTGGAAGACGGGTCCGCCCCCCGCACCGACGGCATCACCGATGTCGAACACTACGGGATCTACTCGGCCTGGTTTGGACTTCACTACCAGCCCCTGAAGTACTTCGCCGTGGGCACCTCCTTCCAGTTCGCCTTCGTGCAGCCGCACTTCATCACCTTTGCCGACGCCGGAAAGAACGAGCCGCTGGACCCCAACCAGGCGGTGGACGGCTACAACCTGCTGGGAGACAACGAGTACAACCCGAAATACGTCGAGGAATGGGACGAGATCGGCAACCGCTTCAAAACCACCCAGAAATGGACATGGACCCTCATGTTCAACCTCACCGGGAAGTTCTAAATGCCCCCCGTTCCCTCCTTAAAAGAGAAGATTAAGACCACCCTCGCCGGAGTCGGCAAGGTGTTGGCTGGAAAGGACAGCAAGCGGCGCCTGACGGTGTTGCGCTGCTCCAACCAGGAACAGGTCCAGACGGCCCTGCGGCTTTTTGCAAAGGCCTATCCAAAGCTTCAATGGGAACACATTGCGGTGCATGAGACGGACCCTCAGCAGGCCATCGCACATGCCATCGCTCTCTACACCCAGGGCACAAAGCGCATCCCGATTCTGTATGAGTTCCCTGGAGAGGAGAAGGGTCACCCCGCCGACCCAGGGGAAATTTCCCGGTTCGGTCGTGTCGCCGCTGCCCAGCAGCTCGTTGACTACCCGGTGGTCCTCGTCATCCTGGCAAGCTCTGTGGGTGCCTTTGTCAAAGGGGCTTCGGAGCTGTGGAAGGGAAAAGGGGGATACTTTGCCTGGCCCACCCCGCCACCGATCTTCGAAGAGGAGACGCCGGGATCGGACGAAGCCGGCTTCATCACCAGTGACGCTGAGTTGCAGGAAGTCCTGAAGTCCCTCAGTGGCGACGCGGCTGCTGAATACCTCCTGCGAATCGCCGAACACCACATCACCCAGCGGGAGTGGGAAAAGGCGCGACTCTTCCTTATTCGAGCCGTGCAGATTTTCTCCCAAGGGGGAAACCTTCAGGGCATGGCAAAGGGGTATCACCTCCTGGGTACTCAATCGGCCAGCAGAGGGGACTTGAACGGCGCGCTGGAGTGGTATGACCAGGCCGTCGACAACTGGCGGGTGATGGATGATATGGCGCAATTGGCAGTGACCACGACTCAGAAAGGACACGTTCTCTATCTCAAAGGGCAGCTCGACCGAGCTGCTCGGGCGTTTCGAGAAGCAACCGACATCTATCAAGAGTCGGGAAACGAATCGGGGGTCTCCGCCGGCCACCGCCAGATGGCGATGGTCCTCGAACGCCTCGGAAAGTCCAGCGCAGCCGAGAAGCTGTACACGCAATCCATGGAAATGGAGGAGGCAGCCGGTCGTCGGGGAGGAGTGGCGCGTTGCAAGATTCATGTCGGCCGCATCCTGGATCAACGAGGAGACCTCACGAAGGCTCGTCAGTATTTCGAAGAAGGATTGGCCATCCACCGGGAGTTGGATGACAAACCCGGCATCGCCACGGCCCAACATCATCTGGGAAATGTTCTTTTCGAATCCAAAGAGACCGCTGAGGCGGTGGCCGCATACGAGGAAGCGGTGGCCCTCGAGAAGGAATTGCGGGACTACTCCGGGCTCTCTCGAACCAACGCAGAGCTTGCCGCTGCGTTGGTCAAGCTGGGGAGAGAACCGGAAGCACTCCATGCACTCGTGATGGCTCACTACCTGGCTTCCAAGTTGCGAACCGGGCTCGTCGCCACCCTGACCGAACGAGTCGCCGAACTGGAAGACTCCATGCCCGCTGACGAATACAACCGCATCCTCCAGGAAGCCACAACCCAAGCCCGAGACCTGTTCACGCACAACTCTGCAGGATCGTGACCCGCTAAACTCCCCTCGGTGCGCTCCAATTCTTGATGAATCGCTACCTTTTTCGCTTTCAAATCGCTATATTGGTGAGGCTTGGAGGTTCCGGAAAATGGGTCCCTGGCGGCGCGCTGAAGAAGCCTGCAAAATTGGGAGGAAATGTTGATCCGCGTTGGAAAAATGGTCGGCCTGATGGGTTTCCTCCTGCTGGTGGCCGGATGCGTGGATTTTGACGGACTGCGTGGGCCCAACCCGTGGAACGGGCAGAGCCCTGTGGTCTCCAACGACACCAACTCCAACCTCTCCGATGCCGACATCTGGATCCCCGATGGTGTGGACGAATTGGACCTTCCGGCGGTGGACGTCGAGGAGTTCTCAGTGGTGGAGGTGGCCCCCAACTCAGGCTCCATTTATGGCGGAGACCTCGTCATGTTGGTGGGGGGGGGCTTTGTCTCCGATATGGAAGTCTTCTTCGGGGAGAACAAGGCGGCCAAGCTGTTTGTCGTGGACAGTCACTACCTCACTGTAGAATCCCCTCCCCACGCGCCCGGTGTGGTGGACGTCAAGATCGTTACGGGGCAGGACTCGGCCGTGATTCCCGACGCGTTCACCTATGTGGCGAAGCTCACAATCGAAACCATCTCCCCCGCAACGGGAAGCGGCGCTGGGAACCTCCCCGTAGAAATTCGTGGAACCGGCTTTGAACCTTCCTGCCGACTTTTTCTGGGTGGCCGGCCGGCGACCCAGCTCCTGCCCTCGGACTCCTACACCCTCTTTGCCGTCACCCCACCAGGAGGGTGCGGCCCAGTGGACGTGGTGCTTCGCTGCGGAACGGACCAGGCAGCACTCACAGACGGCTTCGACTACCTGTCTCCTCCGACAGTCGATTCCATGAGCCCGAACCTCGGGCCCGTCACCGGGAACACCCTGGTGCGACTCAAAGGGACCGGTTTTACCCCGGACATGAGGCTCACCCTGGGAGGTGTGGAGGTTCCTCAGTGGACCTTCATCGCACCAGAATGGGTTGAATTCCGGACCCCTGCGCAGGATTCAGATGGGGTGGCGACGCTGACCCTGGAAACGCCCTGTGGAGACCTTGTGAAGGGGGAAGCATTCCTCTATGTCGATCCCCAGGCATCAACCTCGGGGCCTCCCAGAATCGTCGGTTTGATTCCGTCCACCTTCCCTGCTTGCAATGGCGGGACGGCTACCCTGGTGGTCGCCGGTGGTTTCACCTTTGATTGGTACCAGATCCTCATGGACAGCTCTCCGCTGGAGGTTGTGGGAAGCAACGAGGACGATGGAATCCTGCAACTGAAGATCCCCCCCCACGAACCCGGAATGGCTGACCTTCAGGTGATTGGAAACAGCGGGGTTGACCTTCTGGCGGGGGGGCTGATTTTTGAAGACGCCATTC
>CALFHQ010000810.1 GCA_937876385.1 uncultured Pseudomonadota bacterium | reverse complement strand
CCTTCGGCGAGGAAGATCTCCTCACCATGATCCGACCGGAGAGCGTCCTCAAATGGAATCGGTACAAGGTGCTTGACGTACTGTACCTTTGGTTGGACAATCACATAAGAGAGGAGCTACGGCACAAGGATGGACACGTGGACGTGAAGCGAAAGACGACCTTTGTTGTGGGCGGGCTAGCGTTGGTCTGCCTCGCTGGTTCGGTTCTCGTCTTCCCTCCGCAGGGGCTCTCCGCTCCTGTTGACGATGGAGCCGAAAAGGGCTGGCATGGAAACCGGGGCGCCGAGGTCTATGAAATCGACTTTCACGATTCGCTACCTCTCGAGATTCCGCCGGACCCCAGGCGAGCCCTCAGCTTTCCCTTCTTTGTCGAAGGGCCTGAGTTGCTCGCTGGGCTGCATCTTCATATGATTGCGGATGTCGAGAGCCCTGGGGGCGTGTCCGCTATCGTAGTGGGACCGGATGGATCCACCTGGGCACTGGCCCCAGATGCTCTCATCGATCACCGTCCCGGGAAATTGGACGTCTGGCTGGACCTTCTGGAGGAAGGCGCTGAGGTCTTGCGCAACGATTCTCATGGACTGGTCAAGGGAACTTGGACGGTGCAGGTCTTTCAGTCGCATATCGGGAACAACGGAACGCTGTTCGGGCTCGAAGTCGTGCTGGAAACCAGTTTCGATGACCCGTCGGAGGGGGAAGCAGCTACTTCCGTATCGGCTTCCGAAGGTGGGATTGGTACGGAACTTGAGTCGAAAAAATACCCGATCGAGGCAGCGCCGGCAGCTATAGATGGTTGTGGGGGTGGGGAGACCTCCGGCGGGTGCAGTACATTCGTTGGCGGGACGAGCTGGATCCCTCAAGTTGTTCTTCTTGCCATCGTCCTGGGTCTGGTGATGTTCCTCTCGCTCCGGGAAGAACGTCGGCGTTCGGCATGGATCGATAAAGGAGGCGAGCAATGAGAAGAAAGACGGAGTGCGGCATGAGGTTGACCACGTTAGTCCTCTCGCTCGTGATTCTCGGAGTGCTGACTCTTGCTTGTGGAGATGAGTTACCGTCGAAAGAAGCATTGGACCCGGAGACGGCAACAACGCTCGGGCTGAATTACGATCTCTCCAACGTTGCCATCGGCGATGAAGTCGAGGTCGTCGTTCTGGTCGAGGACGTTGAACACCTCTACGGTGTGGCACTCGACATAGTTTACAACCCGGCAGTCTACAAATACGCTTCAGCCTCAACCGCCAACTTCCTGTCTCGCGACGGAGAGAACAACAACTTCGCCGCTGCCCTGGAAGATGGTATCGAGGGACGTTTGGTAATGGGGATATCAAGAATCGGTACGGTCGAGGGGCTGGCTGGTTCCGGTCCCGTGATGACGGCTCGATTCGAGGTGCTCTGCAACGATTGCGGCGATGGGGAGTTCAAGCTGGACAAGACGTTCCTCAAGAATCCGAGTCTCGTGGATATTCCTGTTCTTAGTCTTGCTGGCGACGAGACGAAATGATGGGTTGGTGATGGGAAGCTGTGGGGCCAGAATTTCAAGAATGGTCCAGAGATCTCCACCAATGAAAAGGGAGATAGGATAATGGTGCGTATTTGCCTGTTGAGTATCGGTATGCTTGTGGCCGCTTTGGTACCGGGAACCGTGTTCGGCCTTGAAAGCATCGACGCGATCTCGCTTGTGGGAATGCCAAGTTCTGCGGGGTGTGCCCAACCGAGTCCACTCTGCTTCCAATGCGATACGTTTAACATTACGGTCAAGTGGAACTACCACACGTCAGAGGCACCCGTCACATACAAGACTCACATCTGGATCTACGAAGACGATTGGCCTTCTAGCAATGAAGTTTTGGGATCGTGGACTGGCGATGTGATGTATTCGTATGTCGATTCCGAGACTACGTTGACGTTCACCAACGTGGCTATCGGAGTCGAAACGTGCGCCGATGCCGGCGGGATTG
>CALFHQ010000809.1 GCA_937876385.1 uncultured Pseudomonadota bacterium | reverse complement strand
AGAACAACTCTGTGCAAACTCTCGATTGCGCCGGCCAAGAGCTGGTCTGTGGCTTCGATACGGTCAAGCAAACCAACGGCTGCATCGATGGGACCATTGGCTGCGGGTCGATTACCATCGCCGGGCAGTGCAGCGGCGACATCTTGAGCTACTGCGAAGAAGGCACTCTGATTGGCCTTGACTGCGTCCAAAGTGACCGGGAATGTGGTTTTGACCCAGCCGGGCAGTGGTACGAATGTCTGGGGTGTGTGGGAATAACCGAAGCCGGTGTGTGCGACGGAGACGTCGTCAGGTGGTGTGACAATGATGTCGTCAGGACGCAGGATTGCGGGGCCTTCGCTGCCACCTGCGGAGACACGGATGAGGGCTACAAGTGGTGTGTTTGTGACCCCAACGGATTCGAAAACCTGTGCCTGGACACTGTCGTCGTTTTCTGCGACACGAACAGCGGGGTGGTCAATTCGTTGGATTGCGCACCGCTGAATGGCGCATGCAGCGAGGACTTGTACGGAGTCATGAACTGCATCGGCTCGGGGTGCGGAAGTGAGACCTACGAAGGTCGGTGCGACGGATCGTCAGTCATCTACTGCGAAAACGACCTCATAATCAACTACGACTGTTCCGCCAATGGGAAGGTTTGCGCATGGGATCCCCAAAGCATGTACTACAATTGTATGGTGCCCCAGGGAGGGTGCGGTGACGTTACCGCTGACGGCCAATGTGTTGGTTCGGTGTACTCCTACTGCGATTCTTCGGCCGGGTTCCAAGAGGTCAAGTCAGTGAATTGCGCGGCCACCGGCAAGGAGTGCGGCGAAATCTCCACAGGAGTCTTCGGTTGCCTCGACAACACCGGCTGTGGCGATGTCACCTACGAAGGAGAATGCAGCGGCAATCTCCTCTCGTATTGCTTGAACGGCCAACTTGTACAAGTGGACTGCGGTGTTCACCAACTCACGTGCGGAGACGCAGGAACCTACATGGACTGTGTCACGCCGACGGCCGGCAGTTGCGGCGCCGTTACCTTCTTTGGGTCGTGCGCCGACAACGTGCTCACCTACTGCGACAGCGACCAGGTTGCGACCATCGACTGTGCTGAATTCGGGCTCACCTGTGGCGACGACGGGATCCTTGGGATGAATTGCCTGGCCGAGGGGAGTGTGGGCAATTGTCCGGTGGAATGCCCCGTTGGATTCTTCTGCCTGGACGGCTTGTGCCACTCCACCGGCACGGCGGAGCGAGAGTGGGTGTACCTCGTGTACATCGCTGGGGACAACAACCTCACCGGTGCTGCGCTGGGAGACATTGTGGAGATGGAATCGGTGGGGTCCTCACAGGACGTAGCGGTTCTGGTTCAAGCAGAGTTCTCGGCGGACCCGGACTACGGAGCCCCTGCGGTGCTTCAGAACAACACCTTCCGGTACGAAGTGCAGCAAGACGCCCAACCCGACACAGTCAACATGCAGCCCCTCTTGATGGGAGCGATGGGCAACCAGAACATGGGGAACTCCGCTGTGCTGTCCGACTTCATCGGCTGGGGCATGGCCAATTATCCGGCCAAACACTACGCCCTTGTCCTGTGGAACCACGGTTCGGGATGGACGGGCGGCTTCCTGGACGAAACCAGTGGGGACGACCTGACACTGCGGGAGATACGGACCGCGATTCGGGACGGTGGAGTGTTCCTGGATGTTGTCGACTTCGATGCCTGCTTGATGGGAATGTACGAGGTGGTCGCCGAACTGCAGGACCTTGCCGGGTATGTCGTTGCCTCCGAGGAGGTCGAACCCGGTTGTGGCAATCCCTACCATCTCATCCTTGGTGCTTTGGCAGCGGAGCCAACCATGACGGCCGCTCAACTTGCCACCGAAGTGGTCAACGATTATGTCTCCTTCTATGAAACAGCCAGCGGAGTGTGCTCCCACAGCGGGGTCACCAAGTCCTCCCTCAACATGAGCCGAAGCCTCATCTTCCACGAACGGATTTCAACCCTGGCCAACGCCCTGCGAGGGGACCTCCACGACCATCGACCGGAGATTCTCAATCTGCTCACAGAGGCTCAGCACTTTGAATACCCCTTCTATCGAGATGTGGCAGATATCGCCGGGCTCTTTGTGCAGTCCAACTTGTCTCAAACGACTGTCACTGCCGCCCAAGCGCTCCTCGACCACATCCTCTCAGGCTCTGGAATCGTGGATGCCAACGGTGTCGTGCCGGCAGTACCCGGGGACTTGGGCCTGGCGGGGGCAAACGGGATCGCGATTTTCGCTCCAAACGATGTGGAAGCAACCACCTACTCACACCTCCTACAGGAGTACTTCAGCACTTTGAGCTACCGCCAGCGACAATCCGCCTGGTCCCTCTTCGTGCAGGAGTTGGTAGGGTTTGATGCAAACGACACCGTCGGCAATCCGGACGGTGAAGTTCGCCTGACCTGGTACTCCAACGAAGCAATGACCATTCCCGGGCAGAGCAACCTGTCGTTGTTCATCATTGAGCCCGATGGAACCATCTACTCGCCGGCCGACACCACGGCCACTCCAAACGGGACCTTCTCGGCCGAATCCGCCCTGGCAGGCACCTCCATCGAATCCTACACCTACGCAGACGGTGTGGCTCTGGGGAGCTACTACTTCTTTGCCGTGTACGAGGGGAACGGAGGGTCCCAAACCGCGGCCTTCCCGAGAATGTCCTTCGAATTGTATGGAGTCGCCGGCTATCCCTTCACGGCGATTCGAACGGACGGATACGGCAATCCCTTGCCGATGTCCCTTCAAACTCCCTTGACCAACCCCATCGATGTGATGGTGTCAGGCACCCTCGACGCCGCGGCATGGGATGCCATCTGGGGCAACGAATACAGCAACATCTGGATGCTTCCGCCGGTGGTCGTGGAGTAGCTAGCTGAACATCGCCCTGTCGATTGTGTTCCAAACAGGGTCGGGTCAGTCGGCTGACGCAGCTTGCGGGGATGATCGCTGGTTGAGATGACCCTGTTTAGAGCTGGGTGTAGGAAACCAGAACTCGAACCAATTCCTGGGGCTCGGGGGTCAAGGTGAGGGGCATCCAGGCATCAAAGTCGCTGCGCTGATGGACGCCGATAACGGTGACGCTGACGCCGGCTGGAACGCTGGGGTGGCCTTCCTGATACCAACAGCCGAACATCGGTGTGGACCAGTTGTTGACGAATGCCTCTGCTTCGGCGCCCGTGAGACCGTGGCCCTGGAGTTTGGCAGTGAATTCGTCCTCAAGATTCCCCAAGACGGTGGAGAATTCAAGCTCCGGTGAGCTGTTCACGTCGATGACGACTTGGGGATGCAGAGTCACAGAGATTCCCCCCTCGGGGACTGCTTCCGGGACGTCCACAAAGGCGAAGTCGTAGGTGGCGTGGGTGGTCGGAGGGGTTCCGATTTCGTCGTATTGGGTCTCAATGTCTCGATAGATGACGAGGAACTGCCCCTCGAACTTGGCGGTGGGGGTGAAAGTCACCGAGACCTCCGCAGGCTCCACGGGGTGCAGCGCGTAGCTTCCGGTCACCGGAATGAGGGGCTCTGAGTTGGTGCCGGCATAGAAGAGAAGGGGAGATGTCACCCCCTCAAACTCGATGCAGGAAGCGTCCGCAACCACAGCATTCCCGAGGCCCATTGCTTCGCAGGGCTCTTCCCAGGGATTGTCGCACTGCCCTTCGCCGTATCCAGGGAACGGAGTGTGATCCTGGGCACAGGATTCTGGATGAAGGGTAAGTGCCGGCCAGGAAACCGTGGAGTCCAGAGTCACTTCTGGCCAGGTCTCCCGGGCGGTTCCAGCGGTGAACGTCACCGATGCGTCCACCGTCAGCGTTTCGTCTGTGTAGAAATACAAGATCGGCTTGTCGTCCATGCTTTCGTAGTGCGTCGGGAGGCCGTGGACTCTCTCGTTGGCCAGAACGCCCCACTCGTGAACGATGTAAGGGGCCTTCTCTGTCTGGCCGTCGGGAGACACAGTGTCGCCTATCTCGGCTCCGTCTTCGTCCAGCGCATCCTCCGTCGTGGAGTCTTCCTCGGAAAGCTCCGAAGTTCCGTCGGCCAATGTGTCGAGTTCTTCGGCGATGTCCGTGACCTGAGAATCTCCGGTCACAGCCTGCTTTGAGTCGCTGTCGCATGCCCAAACGAGGGATGCAGCAAGAGCCAATACAACGAGGTGTTTCATCTTCTTCCTCCGGAGAATGTGGTGGACCCGTGGGAACACTACCAGAAAGAACGTTCCAGTCCAAATCCGGTCCGTTTGTTTCAACCTCCATTTTGGATGGACTCCAACATTCGACTTGAATACAATCACCGATCCTGTTGTGGGGGAGGAGAACTCCCCCGATTTGGAGGGGGTTTGAAAATGGTACGGTGGGCTGGGAAATCGCTGGGCGTGTTGGTTGCAGTTTTCGGTTTGCTGGCAGTTGGTTGCGGGGCAGGGAACTTTGATGAAGCGGATTCCCTCGCCGAAGCCTCGACTGATTCGATTCGGTTTGCCGGAATGGACACGTCGGTGCCGCAGGTCGACAGCGTTGGTGAATTGGACGTCGTGACTTCCGAGGATCTCGGCGAGCCGGAAGACGTTGTCGCTGACCTGACTCCGACAGACGTCTCGTCGGATTTGGCTGTGAATCCATGCCTCCCAAACCCTTGTGTTCAGGCGCCGGCGAACCAGTGTGGTCCCGATGGCGTTCAATTGCTGACCTTCTCCTCTCCGGGGCTTTGCTCGGTGGTGGGGGAGGAAGCAAGCTGCCAGTACCCCAGCGTTCCAATCGACTGTTCTGTGGATGGCAAGGAGTGCAAAGGTGGCAAGTGCGTGTCGTTGACCGGGGATCCGTGCACTCCAAACCCGTGCACCGAGGCATCCCCCGCCGAATGTGACGAAGACGGTGCGACCCTGTTGACCTACGCCCTCCCTGGACAGTGCTCTGACGTCGGGGGGGAGGCAAGTTGCGCCTACTCGGTAGTGGAAACCTCCTGCGAGGACGCTGGGAAGGTTTGCGACTCGGGAGCCTGCGTAACGCCGGTCAATCCCTGTTCTCCAAATCCGTGCGACGAGGCGCCGGCGAACCACTGCGTGGGACAGACCCTGCTTACCTACTCGATTCCAGGGGAGTGCAAGGCTGTGAGTGGAGAGTTCTCTTGCAGCTACCCGCCCCAGTCGGTGGAGTGTGTGGCAGACGGGCTCACTTGCGAAGCGGGGGCCTGCGTACCGGTGAACAATCCTGATGAAACTCCCAGCCTCCCGGGAGAGGTGATCTTCACGGAGATCATGCCGAAGTCTCAAGCTGGGACCGACTATGGAGAGTGGTTCGAACTGTTCAACACGACCTCGGGTAGCCTCTCCCTCTCCGGATGTACCATACGGGACGATGGAACCGACAGCCATGTCATCAGCGGAACCCTCGTGATCCCCCCCGGGGAGTATCTGCTTCTGGCCAGAAGTGAGGATTCCCTGGCCAATCACGGACTTTCACCCGATTACATCTATGGAGATATCGCGCTCTCCAACTCCGATGATGAATTGATCCTGGAATGCGACGGCGTGGTCATCGATGAGGTCACCTACGACAGCGTTTGGGTAGCCGAAGGGCAGGCGATTCAGTTGGACCCCGAATACTATTCGGCAGCGGGCAACGACACATTGGACCACTGGTGCTTTGCGGTAACAAGCTTCGGAACCGACTCTTTGAAAGGGACGCCGGGCGCTGGAAATACCGATTGCTCTGGACAGGTGGACCCCTGCCAGCCAAATCCATGCATCGACGCGCCGGCCTCTCACTGCCACAGCGACGGCGTGACCCTTTTGGTGCCCCAGGCACCGGGGGTGTGCACCATCGATGGGACTGGCTTCCAATGCAGCTACCCGGAAGACGAGGTGAACTGCTCCACTCAAGGGAAAGTGTGCACCAGCGGGGAATGTGTGGAAGAAGCGGTCGTGGGGGTGCCCACCTCCGGGCAACTGGTCTTCAGCGAGTTCATGGCCAGATCCATCAGCGGCGGGGGAGACCTCGGTGAATGGGTGGAATTGACCAACGTGAGCACCGGAACGCTGGACCTCCAGGACTGTCAACTTCAGGACTCCGTGGCGGGCCACACAATCGCAACCTCTGTGGTTGTCCTCCCAGGGCAACAGGTGGTGTTGGCCGCATCAGACGATACGCTGGTCAATCACGGCCTCGAACCGGACTACGTCTATCAGGGGATCGTACTGAACAACGCAGACGAGACCCTCTCGCTGGTCTGTGGCGGGGCTTTGGTGGACACGGTGACTTACACCAGCACCTGGGTTGTGCTGGGAACTTCCACTCAACTGTCGTCGGACCTGTTGGACGCTACAGCCAACGATGAATCCGCAAATTGGTGTCCGTCAACGGCAAGCTACGGCGATGGGATGTTGGGAACACCTGGGGCAGGCAACGCTCTTTGTGAGTGATTTTCGTGCTAAGGGCTAGGGTCTGACGAGATTGGCAGCGACCTCCGCCCGAATCCCATCGTGGGTAGCGAAGACGAAGACTCGCCCTGGGACTTCGTTGTCCAGCGGAACGTCCAGAAGAGTGATGGTTCTCCCCTGCATTTGCACCGAATAGGAGATCTCCTCGACCCCATCGGGGCGAACCTCGAAGATGTCTGCCAGGGGCACGTCCTCGGGAATTGTGACCGAAATGTCTACTGTGCGAGGGTTCAGAAGCCAGTGGATTTCCTCCTCTTCGATGAGATCCAGAGCGTAGAGGACGCACTTGTCGTTGGTGGGACGCTCGGTCTCATCCAGGGTGATGATTGGTACCACGATGGCGTCCAGGCTTCGGATTGCGTCGACTACGGTGTTTTCATCTGAAGACGCCAGTGGGGCCAGGTCCCCTTCTCGAATCAGCCGCCTGACCCCTCGAACCATCCAATTCATGTCGGAAATCGCCTGCCAACTGTCCGGGTACTCCTCGGACATGCTCACCCCGACCTGAAACCACATCAGTCCCTTGCCTCCGGCGAGGAGAACTTCCAGCCCTTGAACCATCAACTCCTGTGGGTCCGGCATCACGGTCCACCCTCCCATTCCCTGCGAGTACAACCAGGTGGGCCAGGGCATGTGGTTGTTTCGAGCGTCTTTGAGGAAGTCGTAGGGAGCGCGCAGAGAGGGGCCGTCTCCCCCTTTGAAAATGTGCGGGGCGCACCCGGCTGCGTACACGTCGAGCCCCTGGACATCGGCCATTCCGGCGAAGGCGCCAATGTGCTTGTTTGTCATGGCGCCGTTGTAAGTCGTCAACTCGGGGAATGCTCGCCACACCTTGCGGGATTTCAGCGCCTTGTTCTCCGGTGCCGGAGTTCCCTCTTCGGTGACGTAGGACCAGTCCGATTCGTCGCCAGTCAATACTCCCGCGATGGCGCTGGTGTTGGTCAGGATATCCACCGGCGGGTTGTTCCAGTTGAAGTCGTCCCCCAAGAGAGCGTAAATGCCGGCAGAGGGCATGGTCTCGTTGAGCATCGTCGCATTTTCATATCCGCACGAGTTCCCTGTTCCCCAGTACGCATAGAAGGTGTCCAGCCCCCCCTGCGTAAACAACTCGAAGGCGTCATCGTTGACACCCGGGAAGGGACAATCTCCCCCCTTCTGCCACGCCTCCACGGGGAAGAAAGGACGCAGGAATCGACCCACCGCTGCCACTGAAGGGAGGTCTTCGAACTCCAGAGCCAACGTCCAGGCGGAGCCCATCACCGGGGGAGTCAGGAAATCCACCGTCCAAAGAGCGGTTTCCCCCGGTTCAAGAGCGCGCTTTGGTACGCTGATCTTCTCCGATTCCAGTAATTCGGTGCCGTTGAGCAGCACTCGATTCACCGTCTGAATGGAATCGGAGTCGTTCTTGACGTGAACGAGAAGTCTTGATCCCGAGTCATCCAGGGTGACGTAGGTGATTTGGAAGGGGTGGGTGCCCACACTGAAGGTCCCATCAACTGCCAGTCCGGCATCGGTTTCGATTCGGATGGTGCCCGATTCCACCGTGTCCCACATGGGATCTCGAGAATGAAAAGCGAACCAGATGGGACGCCCCTCCATGGCCTCCTCGGGCCAGACATGCCTCCAATCCATCTTGAGGTCGGAGAGCAAGTCCTCCACCGGGATGTCGTTGATGAAGACCCCGGAGACGTGCCCGCTAATCTGGCTCAACGCCGCGATGTGAAAGCGCCCCCCATCCAGTGGATCATCCTCCAACTCCGTGGGGTAGGTCTCGTTGTCGAGGTAGAAGTCCTTTCTGTAGGCCGAGTAGATTCCGTCAAGCACCTCTTCGTTTCCAGTGACAGGCATGGTTGACGGGCGTCCAACAGTCGCCGGAACGGGATGAAAGCCTTCGGTAATGCCAGTGTCTTCGACGAGATCCAATACCTCGAGAGCGTCGTTCGGTACCAGCTCGGTGGAGGCATCCAGAATGGTGGTATCTTCCTCGATGTCCGGCAGCAAGCCAGTGTCAAGAGTGCCGTCCACAGTAGAGTCCAGGACTTCCGTATCGTTTGTCGAGTTGGACTGGGAGTTTCCGTCGCCCGAGCAGCCGAAGGTGAGGAGGGCGATGAGAAGACAGATGGTTGTGGTAGTATCAAAGGCTATCTTCATAGTCTCCTCGTCTCGTTCATGGGCAAGCAACGCGCAGTCAACCACTGAATCGTAGCGACCTCGAAAAGCCGAAACAACAGAAATGACGGGTGCCTAGTTGTAAGTTGCCGAAAAGAGCAAAGCTCCGGCGAAGGTCCTCAGGTCGTAGGTCTTGTCGGCTATCTTGTGAGGGACGTCGAAGTAGTTCATCTGCAAAGCCACTCCGATTCCCCACTCATTTCCGACCCACCACTCCTTGCCCACCATAACGTCAAAGGCGTATCCGATTTCGGTGTTGCTCTCATAGTCTTTGTACGAGAACGTGGACCGAGCCGCCCCCGTAGATGCTGTCACGTAGATATTGATGGGCATGAAGTACCAGGTGGCGCCCGCTGCCAGAGCAAAATGGTTGGCAGAAGCGTCCTTGATGATGTCGCTCCCCAAGCCGTCGATTTCCACCAATGGGTCGACCGCCATGCTCCCGAAGGTGCTGATGTGCAAGATGAAGTTCTCGAAAACCGCATAGCCCACTGCAAAGCTGGCTCCCGCCGCTCCGCCCGAGATCGTCGCATGCTCTTCATGAGACATCTGGTAGCCCGGCCCCGTCGTCAATCGGACGAAGAAGCCGTCGTGCGCACGGTAGCCCCAGTTTTCTCGCTCGAAAGGGGCCTCGCCCGACTCGGCCAAGGTCTCAGACGAGAACGTTACAAGCAGTATCAGGGTCAGGAACCATGTTGCTTTGTGCATGAGCGAGTCCATCGATAGGCGTTGAGTGTTTCTGTCAACTCGACTTCGTAACATTCAAGTTCCCCCTTTGCAACTTCGATCCTCCAACAAGCCTCGGTGCTTAGGCGAAAAGGCTCAGCGCAAAGTCAGGCCTTCCAACGTCCACGTCTCCCGCCCGTGAGTCGCCGCCAGCGCTTTTGCGGAATCCAGCCCGTTCCCCCCTTCGCACACCCCTCCGCTCCAGTGCACCTGGCCGAAGAGCGTTCCCCCCTTCGCACACCCCTCCGCTCCAGTGCACCTGGCCGAAGAGCGTTGCGGTGTTGAGGGTGTCGTGTCCCTTTCTTCTTTTCCTTTCCTTCTCCGTTGAAAGCAGAGGTCTCCCGTGGAACGTCTCTGGGAGACGCGCGGGAAGACGTTGGCGTGGGCGCGAGCTTGGAATTCGAGCTTGGAGATAGACCCCAGGCAAGCTTGGAATTCGAGCTTGGAGATAGGCCCCAGGCAAGCTTGGAATTCGAGCTTGGAGATAGACCCCAGGCGAGCTTGGAATTCCGGCCTGGAGATGGACCCCAGGCGAGCTTGGAATTCCGGCCTGGAGATGGACCCCAGGCAAGCTTGGAATTCGGGTTCGAGATCCCTGCTCGTGCCCGAAGGCGTGTAACCGCCTTCATTCGGAAGTCCCGGGTCGCAACTTGTAGCGGAACGGTGACTGCTTCCCCGCATTTCCTTGGGAAACATGCTCCGTCCCTGGCGCCAATACCTCCATTGAGACTGGCCCCCCAGCGCCGCAACTATCCGGTACCCCGTGCCACAGATGACAAAGAGCGCAACGGCCTTTGATACCTCCGCCATGGAGGAGGCAGCAAATCCGAACATTAACTTAAACGGGGTCAGGCACCTGTTTGCGCATTTGGGCTGGGCAACTATTGGACAAGAGGATTCTCATATTCTTGTTGGAGTCGCAGCGTGACTGTGGGCTTCCAGCGTTCGTTCGGAAAACTCTGTCCAAACAGGATCTTGTTGATTCACAATCAAACAGGGTCAGCTTGGGCAGTGAGCG
>CALFHQ010000808.1 GCA_937876385.1 uncultured Pseudomonadota bacterium | reverse complement strand
TTCCGGAAGCGGAAAAGAGGGAATCGAGGGGAGCATCTGGAGCAAAAGAGGTCAAGGTGACCCCGGGAATGTGTTGCCAGGCTTGCCATGCATCAAAGGCGCTCTGGGTTCCGCCGACAATGGCCAATCGGTTCATCGCAGTGCCCCCCGGATGAAGGAGCGTAGTTGCTCGGGTCTGGAGTGGCGCAGAATGCCTCGGGCCTGTCTGGAGCTGACCTTGGAACTGAAGATGGTGTGGACCTCCTGGGCCACCTGCTGGGCAAAGGGGTCCTTGGAGAGACGCTCCACCCCCTTTGATGCCAGTCGAAACAGGCAATCGGGGCAGGTCCAGGCCAGGAAGCGGACAATTGCCACGGTTACCCACGAAGCGGCGGTTGCTGCCATCCGCTTCATCCTTCCCCTCGCAGGTCCACCGGTTGCCCCCTTCTTGCCGACTCCAGGGCTCCGAGGCAGAATCGCTGGACCTCGGAAGCTTCCTCCCCCGTGAGGGAGGCTGGACGGTTCTCGATGAGGGAGCGGATGAAGTCTCTGGTCGAGTCCCGGAAGCTCGCTTCCCAATCCGTCTCGATGGCTTCATAGCTGGTCTTGACGCCGTCCGAGAAGAGTTCCAAAGCCGGTTCGTCCAGGAGTTTGCCGGTGCATCGATTGAGCCAGATGACCCCTTTGGTTCCGGTGAGCTCAATTCGTTCGTCTGAGGAGTAGTAGTTGGAGGTGCACTGGAGGTTTGGCTGGAGGGTTGCGTCCAGGGTTCCCAGCACGCCGCTTTGGTGCTTCCAGGAGATCACTGCCGGGGCGTCAATGGCCGTCAGCGAGCGGTCAATCCAGGCGTGCACCCGATCCACCGCTCCTCCAAAGAAGATTGCAGAGGAGAACTTGTGGTAGCCGTCGTCGAAGACCACCGGTCCACCCCCGGTTTCGGTTTCCGCCAGGCGCCACAGCCATGTTGTGAGGGGGACCCACCATCCACCGAGCCCAGCGCAACCCAGTCGAATGCGCATGGAGAGGAGGGTTCCAATGGCTCCTTCTTCGAGTAGTCGCTTCGCTTTGCGATAAGGGGGATAGAAGATGAAGTTCTCGATGACTTTGAGTCGAACCCCGGCGTCCTTTGCGGCTGCTACCATCTCGTTGCATTCCTGAATGGTGTGAGCCATAGGTTTCTGGAGTTGGATATGCTTTCTCGCCTTGCACGCCTCGAGAACCATGGGGTGATGGAGGTGATGGGGGGTGTTTATCTCCACCATGTCGATGTCGGGGTCTGCCAGCACTGCCTTGTAATCCGTCTCCCACCGCTTTGTGCCCCATTCCTGGTGACGTCTTCTTGCGACCGTTTCATCTGCGTCGCAAACCGTCACAAGCTCTGCGTCGGGGAAATTTACGTAGGCCGGGTAGTGCAGGTCGGTGATACGGCCTGCGCCGATCATCGCAACCCGAATTGTTCTCCCATTGCCGGAAGACAAGGCTATCCCTCACCGTCGAGAAGAAAGCGCACCTTCACTGCCAATTCCCTAGGCGTATAGGGTTTGTCCAGAATCAGGAGTCCGTCGGGGGGGGGCGTCTTGATGGCCTTTCGGTCGTCGTACCCGGACGTGAAAAGGGCTTGAAGGTCGGGAAGGGTCTTTTGAAGTTCCTTCCACAAGGTGATTCCCGTGCCTGTGGGGAGCGCCAGGTCTGAGATGAGCAGGGCCGGCCGCAAACCGTCGGCTACTTTGGAGAGTGCTTCTTCTGCGCTTGACGTCGAATGTGCGTCGTATCCCAATCGGTTCAGAATTCGAGCAGCGATGGTGAGAATGGCCTCGTCGTCATCCACCACCAGCACAGTTTCTTCTCCTTTGGGGACTTCCACAATCGAACTGGGTGCCACAGCGATGACATCTTTCGATTCGATGGTTGGCAGGTAGACCTCCACCCGAGTCCCCGCCGAGGGGACGGAGTGAACCTCGACGTATCCGCAGTGCTGCTGAACGATCCCGTGGACGATGGAGAGACCCATTCCCGGCCGTCCTTGCTCTGCCTGGGTCGTAAAGAGGGGCTCGAAGATGTGGTTCATGTGCTTTGGCTGAATACCCCGTCCCGTGTCCTCCAGGACCAGCAAGACATGGGGGCCGGCCGTTGCCCCAGGGTGCAGTTTGCAGAACTCGTCGGTTAACTCCAGGGAGCGGGTGGAGAAGGTCAGTGTGCCCCCCTCCGGCATGGCGTCTCGGGCGTTCATCGTGAGGTGAACCAGGAGTTGCTCCAGGTGGACTGGATCCCCTTTTACAAGGGGGACCGGGTTGGCCGTTGGCAGTCGCAGCCGGATGTCGCTTGCGACGATTTGGTCCAGCATCCACCGAGAGGAGGCGAGGAGTAGTTGGAGGTCTACCGCTCGAAACTCCATGCGTTGCCCCATGGAAAACGCTCGAAGCTGTTGGGTGATGTTCTGCCCTCGAAGGGCCGCCTGGCGAATCTCCTCCAAAGGAGCGTCGACGGACTCTCCGGCGTCGAGCCTTGATTCCATTGAGTTGGTCTCATGGAGAACCCGGCTCATGATTCCTTCAAAATCCTGTGCGATCCCTCCAGCCAAGTGACCTACCGATTGGAGCTTCTGGAGCTGGATGAGCTGTCGTTGAACCTTTTCCTTCTCCAATTGCGCTCGCCTTCGAACCGTGATGTCCTCCACCACGGAGAGAAGTCGCTTCTCCCCGTTCACCGAGATGATTTCCCCGAAATAGACGCAATGTAGTGCCTGCCCGTCCTTTCGCCGAAGCAGCAGGCCCAGGCCGTCGATTCGACCTCGAGATTGCAGCAGGTGTCGCATCATGTCCCGGTCTTCCGGCCGGACGATGGCCAGCTCCGTGGAGGTTTTCCCCAGCGCCTCCTCCTTTGTGTATCCGCTCACCTTCGTGAAGTTCTCATTGACGAAGAGGTACTTGCCCTCTTCAACAGTGGTGATGGACATGAGCAGCGGCCCCAACTCAAAGGCCTCGTAGAACAACTCTTGCGTACTGCGAGCCTGTTCCAACGCTCGGGCCTGCTTTGTGGTATCTCTGAAAATGAAGAGCCATTCCAAAGGAGCTTCGGTCTCGGGGTCCAGGAGCATTTCCCCGTGCACTTCGCAGGTTGTCGGCGTGGGGGCCAGGCCCACTTTGATGCGATAGGTCGCCGGCCCCGTGTCGTCTCCAGCCATGGCTCGTTCGAAGTTGTCGACGGCCCGCTTCCGGTCATCGGGGTGTACCAGACCCATCAAGCTCAATCCGATGAGTTCCTCCGGATTGACTCCTCCCAGAACACTTCCCGCTGTGTTCGAGGCGAAGATGATGTTCAACCCAAGATCCGTCAGAACAATGCCGTCTGGAGACATCTTCAGTACGGCTTCCAGTCTCGAAGATGAATTCGCCATGGTCTGAGGCATGGGGGGGGTGCTGCGTTCTGCTGACACGATTCCTCCTGGTTTTCCTATGAGGTCGTCTTTGCGCTCCTGATCGGGGCCTCGTACTTCTGCACCGTCTTCCTAGAATCCCTCGAAATTCAACCAATTGCAAGGGCGCAGTCCAAAGCCTTGCGGTGAGACATTTGTTGACAGGATGGCAATGCTCGGGGACGCTCATTGCCTGGGTTGGACTCCCCCCCGGTGTTTGGAGGACAGAATGCTCAAGAAGCGGACGTTTACGCAAGGAATTGGTGTCGTCACCCTCGGCCTCGTGAATGGAAAGAGGCTCATTGGAACCATGAGCGAGTTTGCGCCCATGGCCGCCCAATTCGATGTAACGCTCTCTCGCAATCATGCCCCCGGAGAAAAGCACGAACGTTCCCGCATTGTATCGGCTACGGAGGTCTCCTACATCGCCGTACATCGCGCTGGCCCCGACACCGTGCAACCCCAGACGGGGGTCCAGATTTTTGACGTCGCCACCGTCGATGGCGAACGATTCGCCGTCAATGCATTGACCGACGCGGCGTCCCACGAGGTCGGGTTCTACGCTTGGCCCATGTCCACCCAGAGCCCATTTCTTGAGTTCTTCTTCTTTGCAAAGGGGCTTCGCTCTGTTCGAGACCGAACCCCCCTCGGGCAGCTGCTCTTGAGGGAGCGACTGATAAAGTCCGAACATCTGGAGAAGGGGTTGGGGGTCCAGTCCAAGCACCGAGCGGCCCGCCTGGGAGACATCCTCGCAGAGCAGGGAGTAGCGACTCCAGAACAGCTTGAACGGGTAGCTGCCCGGCAATCCGACGGGCACATCGGAGGCAAGATGATGCGCCTCGGAGAACTCCTCGTGTCCGAGGGGATCGCCACTGAGGAAGATATCGAGCGAGCGCTGGCGGAGCAGAAGAACCGCAAAGGAAAGCGGTTGGGACAGGTTCTCGTCGAACTCGGGGTGGTGTCCGACCATGACATCGCAAAGACCCTCGCTCAGAAATTCCGCATCCCATTCATTGACCTTGACAAGACCGACATCCGAACTGATGCGGTGGCCGAAGTACCGGCCGTCCTGGTGGAGCGGTACAGGCTGTTTCCCTACTTCAGCGACGAGAAGAACCTCTACATCGCTCTAAGCGACCCTCTGGCCCTTGAAGCCATTGACATGCTGCAGTTTTCCGTGGGCAAGCGCATTCACGAGGTCATCGCCACCGCCGGACAGATTGAGAGTTACATCGAGCCCTTCCTCGAATCCACCGAGGATGCTCGAATGGCCGAGGAGGCAGACAAGGCGGACGAAGGGGACGAGGATGCGGTGGTGCAGCTCATCAACCGCATCATCATCGACGCATTTCGCCAGGGAGCTTCCGACATTCACATCGAGCCCTTCGGCTCTGACGACCCCTTGCGAATCCGCTTTCGTGTGGATGGTGCGTGCAGCACCTACAAGGAACTCCCGTCCGTCATGAGAGCCCAGGTGACCTCCCGTGTGAAGATCATGGCAGGACTCGACATCGCCGAGCGGCGACGCCCCCAGGACGGAAAGATTACCTACCAGTTGGGAAACCGCAAAATCGAACTTCGAGTGGCGATACTCCCCACCGGGGAAGGGGACGAAGACGTTGTCATGCGAATCCTCGCCGCTGGAAAGCCCCTTCCGGTGGCTCAGATGGGATTCTCAAAGAAGAACCTCGAAGCGGTGCAACATGTGAGCCGCCAACCCTATGGGCTGATTCTCGCCGTGGGGCCCACCGGATCGGGGAAAACCACCACCCTTCACTCCCTCTTAGGCTCCATCAACACCGAGGAGCGCAAGATCTGGACGGCAGAGGACCCCATCGAAATCTCCCAGAAGGGGCTTCGCCAGGTGCAGGTGAACCCCCGCATCGGGTTCACCTTCGCCAACGCCATGCGCGCTTTCCTGCGAGCCGACCCCGATGTCATCATGGTTGGGGAAATGCGTGACCAGGAGACCGCACACATTGGAGTCGAGGCTTCCCTCACGGGTCACCTCGTGTTCTCGACGCTCCACACCAACAACGCTCCGGAGACCATCACCAGACTTCTCGATATGGGTTTGGACCCCTTCAGCTTCTCCGACGCACTGCTGGGAATCATTGCTCAACGACTGGTCAAGCGCGTCTGCGCCAACTGCAAGACCCCTCGGCCCCTCGAGCCGGAAGAACTCAAGACCTTGCGCTCCCACTTCCATGGCGTTCCCGTTCCGGAGCTGGACCCCGAGAGCAACCCCGTGGTCTACGAAGGGAAAGGATGCAACGTCTGCAACCACACCGGCTACAAAGGGCGACTCGCCATCCACGAAGTCCTCGTCAACAATGAGGCCATCATCGGCGCCATTCTTCGAAAGGCGACCGTCGCCGAAGTGCGCAAGCTGGCCCTGGAGTCGGGGATGCGAACCCTGGCTCAAGACGGCATCTTGAAGTGCCTCGAGGGGCACACGGACTTGAGCCAGGTCCTCGCCGCAGCCGGTGACTGACCAAGTCCTCGCAGGCGACTTCTACTCTCGACTCACTGCCTCCTGGAAGCTATCATCAAGCAGAACCTTGTACTGGAGGGCTCCCATGAAGTCTGTTGCGTCTACGTTGACCTTGTTGCTTCTTCTGGCCCTGGCGGGCTGCAGCCAGAGTTCGAACTCGAAACCAGAGGCGCAGGACGTCGCCGACATAGGTGTCGATCAGACTTCGCTGGACGTGGTTCCAGGCGCGGAGTTGGATCAGCAAGGCGACCTTGACGACGACCTCTGGGAAGGTGATGCGGATGTCCAGGCAGCATTCCCTCCCAGAGCCCTGCCCTTTGAATACACCCGCCCGGCTAAGGGGGAACCGATTCCCGACGCCGAAGTGGAAGCCTTCACCCGGTCAGTCACCGGCCTGTGGAAGGATGTGGACTGGTTTCGCTGGATTCTCCGCACCAGCACGGGGGTGGACGCCTCCTCGGGACAAGATGATTTCCTCGCCTGGTACAACGACATTCACGCCGTCAAGGCCGACGGCGTCGTGACCTTGCAGCAGGTCGGCGGGGATCACAACATGTGGATTCCAGGTTCGAAGGTGCTGACTGAAGCCATGAACGGGTGTGCACTTACTGGCGATTGGACGGTGTGCAAGGTCGCCGAGCAATACTGCAAAGGACTCACCGCCTCGGTGAAGGGATTCCGGTGGGGAGACGACGACCCCGCTCCGTTCCTCATGGCCAGAGCCGTCTTCCCCAACGACAACCAGTGCGTCATGGACGAGGAGACCTGGCAGGATGACGGACGAACCAAGATCATGGAGTTCCACCAGACCTACGTCGAGGAACACGGCTGGAACGCCAACAAGTTCGCCTGGCCCGAGAACCCCACCTGGGGCAGCATCTGGGTCACCAACATGCGAAGCAAAGACGACGTCTGTGCCATCGTTCGAACCACTACCTTCCTGCCATACGTAATAGCGGACGCTCCCTACGATTGGGTCCGTGACGCCTGCCAGGAGACCCTCGACTATATGGTCGGATTCAACAAGGACATCGTGGACCACGATTACAACATTCGAACCAAGGACGCCGACGGCACACCCCGGCTGGTCACCGAAGAGGACCTGGGAAGCTACACCGAGTACATGGGGGTCGGAGACGACAATGAATGCGCCGCTCGTCTGGCGACGGACCTCATCGCCTATCAGGAACCTCGCACCAACGACTGCGGCCAGGGCTATCCCACTGTCTACGACATGGTGGCGCCCAGTATCCACTACTACAACTACCCCATCGTGTGGGATTACCACATGGCAGCCCTGGGCAACGCCCTGGTCTACGGCTACCCCGTCATCGCCTACAGCCTGCTCAAGGGGTTCACCGCACGAATGAACAATTACCTCTCTGACAACAGCCAGGAACCTGGGGCGAGCGACCAGGACTGGAATCGAGACATGGCCCTCCTCCTGGTCAAGGCCGCGGCTTTGGGATACCCCCTCAACGCAGACGAGGCTCGCCTGGTCCAGAAGCATTGGTTGCAGGCGGTGGAGGAGTTCACCCCGTGGCCCAACTGGGACCTCTGGGACGAATCCATCCCCGACGGAGAGTACGGTGGTGGGGATATTCGCCCCCACGGCTCCTCGCAGGGAATTCAGGTGGAAGGGGTGACGATGTTCCTGGAGTACTGCAACTCCCCCTTCAAGAACCCGGCCGGGGCCAAGTTCATCGACTGCGAAATCGTCGCCGATGTGTCCCGCTGGGGAGAGTAATCACCTACTTGGTCTGCCCTCTCTTGGAGAAGAAGTCCTCAGCAACCCGGGGAAACAGGGCATAGGAGATGGCATCCTCTCTGCTGCCCCCAAAGGATGCAACATGCTCAAGGGCGCCCGGCATCTCGGGTTCCAGCCTGTCTGCAGCCCGGCCATGAGCTATGCTCCCCTCGCTTCCCAGTACCTTCTTTACCAACTCTGGATCCATGGGTGCAGGCGGGTTCCCGTAGTTCCCCTTCACCCACTCTCTTACTTCTTTGGATATGAATCCGTAGCGCTTCCCTGTCAGCACATTGGTGACAGCCTGGACCCCCACAATCTGAGAGCTGGGGGTAACCAGGGGGGGGTAACCCAGATCCTTCCTGACTTGGGTGACCTCCACAAGTACCTCATCCATTCTCCCGCTGGCCTTCTGCATCTCCAGCATGCTGAGCATGTTCGAGAGCATCCCCCCGGGGATCTGATGCTTCAGGGCGGTGTTGTCCACCCGATCCGCTCTGGGGTTTCTTATCTCCTGGTACTTCTCGGCGACCCCTTTGAAGTGCTCTGCTGCCTGGAACACCATGTCCATATCCAGACCGCTCTCAAAGCCCAGGCTGGCCAGGGCGGTCTCCATGCTCTCTGTGGAGGGCTGGCTGCAGCCGGAGGCGAAGGGGGAGAGAGCGGTATCCAGATGCGCCGCCCCCGCGTTCACGCCGGACATGTAGCTGAGCTCCGCCATGCCGCTGGCCGAGTGGCAGTGAAGATGAACAGGCAATTGGCAGCGCTCCCTCAAGGCCCCGACTAGAACCGTCGCATCTCCTGGAGAGAGGATGCCTGCCATGTCCTTGATGCAGATCATGTCTGCCCCTTCCGCCGCCAGGGCTGCGCCATAGTCGACGAAACCCTGGACACTATGGACAGGGCTGATTGTGTAGGAGATGGCCCCCTCCACGATGGCACCTGCATCTTTGGCCATGTTCATGGCCGTCTTCACATTCTCGATGTCATTGAGGGCATCAAAGACCCTGAAGACGTCTACGCCGTTGGCCACAGCCTGGCCAATGAACGCCTCAAGCAGATCATCTGCGTAGTGCCGGTAGCCCAGGATGTTCTGGCCCCTCAGCAGCATCTGAAGTCTGGTGTTGGGAAGCTTCCTCCTGAGCACTCGGAGCCGCTCCCATGGATCTTCATTCAGGAATCGCATGCAGACATCGAAGGTGGCGCCTCCCCAAACCTCCAGGGACCAGTAGCCGGCCTTGTCCAGGAGCTCCAGGGCAGGCAGCATGTCCTCAATACCCATCCTGGTGGCAATAAGGGACTGATGTGCGTCCCGCAAAATCGTGTCGGTGAACTCTATCTTCTGCTTCATTGTCATGACTCCCGTGTCTGCGGTTGGCATCGGGGTTTTCGTCCAAGGCCCGGAAACTCCATTGTCTCCCCACAAGTACCCTATAGCTTCCGGATGATCGGTGTCAATCGTATGGGGCTCGCGCAGCCCAACGACGCCGCTTCTCGTCGATTTGAATCACGTCCCCTTGGGGACCGAGTTCCGCTGGGGAGAGCAGTCAGCCCTTCTTCAAAACCAGAGTCACGACAAATCCTCGGCCTTCCCGGTTGCGGGCTGTCACACTCCCTCGGCATGCCTGCACGCAGGTCTCCACGATGGCCAGCCCCAGCCCCACGCCACCTGTATCTCGACTTCGAGACGCTTCGGCCCGGAAGAACGGCTTGAAGAGGTTCCCCAACTCTTCCTCCTGCACACCGGGTCCTGAATCCATCACTTCGAGGAAGACTTTCTCACCCTCGATTCGAGAGACAATCTCGATTGGACCGCTGGTGCCCGCGTAGCGAACGGCGTTTCGGAGGATATTGCTCAGCGCTCGCGCCAGCAACTCCGGAACCGCCAGGGCGGTGAGGTCATCGGCAACCCCAATGGTGAACTCGACCTCCCCCTTCCCCTCTCTAGCCGCGGCCGTGTTGACGACCTCACGAATCCACGTGGTTTCCAACTCCATCTGCTTGCCGGAGACCTCGGCGCGGGTAAAGGAGAGCAACTCGTTCACCAGATCCGACAGGTTGCCTACCTCTTCCAAGGCTCTCTTCACCCGCTTCTCGTCCTCGGGGGAGGCGTGGTGCTCCAGAATGCCCAGAGCCATCTGCAGGCGGGCGATGGGAGACGCCAGTTCATGTGCTATGTCGCCCAGGAAGCGCTTTTGACCCGTGATGTACCCGTCCAGGCGACGGGCCATGTGGTTGATGGAGCGACTCAGGCGCCCCAACTCATCGGAACGATTCTCCTCCAGCTTGATGTCGAATTCTCCGTGGGCCATTCTCTCAGTCGCTTTGGTGATGCGGCCGATGACCCCTACCAGGTGCTTCGTCATGGGCAACCACAGCAGAAGGGAGATGGCCAGAAAGCCGAGAACGCCCACAATCCAGGGAAAGGGATCCCAGAAGAGCCCGGAACCAAACAGCGTGTCGGATTCGGCCAGCACGATAATCGGTTTGGGGCGAGGATCGTCCGGCCGCAGCACAGCCGTGCGGATCCCCATCCAATAGCGCGTGGGATTGTTGGTCTCAAAAGAGAACTGCGGAGAGGCCATCTCCCCTCGGACCTCGGTATCGGACGGCCCCGGGGGGAACGGAACTCTCCCCTGTTCCCGGCTAGAAGCACCGGGTGGGGGGCCCCTTCGCTCGTGGGGAGGAACGGAATCTGCGATGCGCTTGACGACCTCTTCCGGGATAGACGAGTCGGCCTCCAGCAGGGA
>CALFHQ010000807.1 GCA_937876385.1 uncultured Pseudomonadota bacterium | reverse complement strand
AGAAGATGGCGTCTGTGTTGTTCCCGAGCAACTTGCCAAACGGTGCCACCTGTGACTACGACAATCAGTGTGCTTCCCGAAACTGCATCCTGGGCGAGTACGACGATGAGTTGACCCAGTACCTTGCGCTGGAGGGCGTTGGCGGCGCTGCTTGCACGGTGGTGGATTCGACCCAGACCGATGGCGAGTGCGGGGACGGTGAAGTGTGTGCGGCCATGGTGCACACCGACGGCACCTACAGCGGCGCCCAGTGTGTTGCCGAGGACGATGCCTACGTCGCCAATGTGGTGGTCTCTGCTGGCTATTGCTCGGTGTTGTGTGACCCCGAGACCGACGGCGACTCGATGTGCCAAGGCACCTTTGGCTTGGATGATTCCAACGCCACTTGTGGCGACATCGTGGTCCTCGAGCGTCCCACCGTGGAGAACTCGGGTGTGATGCACTTCTGCATGAAGCCCTGATCCCTTTCAGCCTCTCACGTTCACCCTCTCACGGAGGTCATGATGCTTGCTGTTGTGTTGGGTGCCGGACGAGTAGGCTCCCTCATCGCCAGAAACTCTTGACATGTACTTCAAATATCCACTAGGCTCTCACCTGTAATAACCATCTGTTTTCGGAGTGTCTAGCAGCCATGAGCAATACTTTTGGGCGGAGCTTCCGTTGCGTCACGTGGGGTGAATCCCACGGTCCAGCAATGGGAGTTGTGGTGGACGGATGTCCAGCGGGGGTGACGGTGGATAATGCTATTCTGGCGGCTTTTACGGCCAGGGACGTGCCAGACGACGTCCTGGGCACCCGCCGCCGGGAGGAGAACCACATTGAGGTTCTCTCGGGCGTATTCGAAGGGAAGACCCTGGGCACCCCGGTCTCTCTCATGATTCCCAACACTGCGGTCCAGAGCCATTTTTACGAACGTCTCCAGCGTCGTCCTCGTCCCGGGCACGGCGATTTGACGTACTTCCAGCGCTATGGCCATGTGGATTGGCGAGGGGGTTCCAGGGCCAGTGGCCGGGAGTGTATCTCGCGGCTAGCGGCGGCCGGATTGGCGATGGCTATGTTGAGAACTGGTGGTGTGTCGGTTTCTTCAACAATCGTGCAACTTGCGGGCATCACCATCTCGTCTTCCGCTGACATGGAGAGGGCCAGAGAGAGGGCCATCGAGTTGACAGCCGCCGGGGATTCCTCCGGGGGGATGGTTCAGGTCACAGTTTCTGGGTTGCCTGCGGGTTTAGGCTCACCTGTCTTTGGCAAGTTGGAGGCGGATCTGGCCGCGGCCATATTGAGCATCGGGGGCGTAAAGAGTTTTGCCATCGGTGTGGGGTGTGAATCGGCGTTGGCGAAGGGTTCTACTTTCAACGACGCCATTGTGGCCCAGGAGGGGGTTCTGGGAACAGAGAGCAACCGCGCCGGGGGTGTGCTTGCAGGTATCACAACAGGAGCTCCGGTGTATTTCCAGTTTTCGGTGAAGCCCACTCCGAGCATCAACGAACTGCAGCGCACGGTGGATCTGGAAACAGGAGAGCCCGTGGACTTCCGCGCCAACGGTCATTTTGATGCGAATTTCACCCCTCGGGCAGCGGTTGTAGCGGAAGCCATGGCGATTCTGGTGGTCACTGACCACCTGCTTCAATCGGGATGGATTCATCCCACTCGGTTTGGAGACTCTCTCCTTCTCAAACAATCCACGTAGTGCAATGACTGCACGAAGAAAGCAGGCGGTGTTGCTGCTTCTTGGCATAACGTTGGCCGTCACAGGTTTGGTCTCTGGAGACATGTCCCGGGTGGAGGAAGTGACGGTCTACGGAAACTTTGACGTCACACCAAAGGAAGGCCGTTCTGCCATCATGTATCTATCCCCGGGGACAAAGGATCTGGCTCTGGAGAAGCGTTATCGTTTTGACGGACCTGTCAAGTGGCACCCCATCATCGCCCTCTCCATCCTGTTTTTGTTGGTACTTGCCGGCCTGACTTTTCGCAATCCCGAACTGCACCAGGGCGGGAGGCGCTGGTTGATCCAATGGTTGGGGTTTGTCGGCACCCGAGTGGGGATGCTCAGAGTGGGGCAGGTGGTCCCTGTTCAGCGCTGCACCTTGGGAGTCCTGCCGGTTTTGAATTGTGAGACCTGTGAAATGGCCAATGGTGCCTGTCCCATCGGTGTCATTCAGGCAAGCATGCGCCACCAGAACTTCCCCTTTCTTGCTGTAGGCATGCTGGTTACATACGGCATTCTTGGCGGGCGTTGGTTTTGCGGATGGCTTTGTCCGTTGGGGATGATTGAAGACCTCATGGACCGGATCTCGGTGGATCGATTTCGATTGCCTCGGCAGTTGGAGTGGGGGCGGTTCGTTATGCTGGGGCTGGTATTTGTCCTTCCTCTGGCGATGGGCCTTGCAGGGGTGGTTTCCTGGTTGCCATTTTGCACCACGGTGTGTCCAGCCGGGAAGATTCTAGGACTTGCCCCATACTACCTGACTACTGGGATGCCCGAGGTTTCCGCTTCGTGGACCCATCCATTGGGGAATGTTCAGCGCACCTTGTGGATCGCCTTTCACGCCTTTGTTCTGTCTGGTTACCTTATTCTCGCCCTGGGCACTCGCGGCCGATTCTTCTGTCGTTACTTGTGCCCGTTGGGGGCCTTCCTGGGGCTTTTCAACAGGGCTAGTTTGCTTAACATTCAGCATGATTCAGGGGCTTGCGGCTCCTGTACCGCATGCGACTCTGTCTGTCGCCAGGGTGTTGGAACTCGAAACGACTTTTTAGCCACCACCGGCTGCCTTCGATGCGGCCGGTGTGTCCGAAGCTGCTCCCGGGGCAACCGACGATGGACATTTTTTGCAAGAGAGAAGGAGGAAAGAGTCCATGAAGAGTCTTAGCTTGGGAATGCTTCCCCTTTCCGTGCGCTTGAAACTCCTCGATGGATTTTTGAAGCGTCGTTCCCGGAGCCCCATGGCCATGGCACGCTATGCTTACGACCACACTGCGTTCTACAAACGTTTTTTCGCTCCGCACATGGCACAGCGTTTCGAGGATCTCCCGATCTTGAAGAAGGAGTTCGTACGGGACATAAGCCCCTATGACCTTCTAGCGGCTCCTCACCAGGATGACGTCGTCTACTACGGGGAGACCACGGGTTCTACGGGGAGTCCGACCCCCGCTTTCTACACGAAAAGGGAATTCTCGTCGGCCCGCTTCATGGCCTACGTTTCCCCTCTGCTGGACTCAATTCGACCTGAATTGAAGACCAATCGGACGTGCATCAACGGTTTGGCCTTCGGTTTCACCATAGCCGGCATGAGTTTCGGCGACGTATTCGAGGGGCTTGGAGGGCTCGTCGCCAACGTCGGCAGCCGTTCCACCCTGGCCACCCCAGAGCGAATCGCCCGCGCCATGGCGCGCTTGAAGCCGGTTGCCATGGCTGCTGCCCCCATCGACTTTCTATCCTGGATGCGAATCCTTGAGGAAGACTACCCTGAGCAGCGTCAGGAGATGCTGGCATCGTTGAAGGTGCTTCTGTCCACGGCAGAGCTTTGTTCTCGAAGCCGGGTCGGCGCCATTTCGAGGCATTTTGGCATTCGTCATGTGGACATCTATGCCTGCGTCGAGGGTCTCTTCACCCTCCCTTGCACCTGTGGCGAGATGCATCTTTTGCCTTCCTATCATACCGAGTTGTTTGATTCTCAGTTGCGCCCTTTGGGCCCTTACGGAACGGGGCGGCTGGTGTTCACCAATCTCATCAAGGAGTCCACTCCCATGGTGCGTTACCTGCTGGACGACTGGGTAACCATTTCTCCCAGTCGTTGTCCCCATGGCTTTGACCGCAGCATTGTCCCCCACGGTCGTTACGAGTTGTGTGTGCCTCTTCAAGGGGAATTTGTGGGTGTAGAGCATGTGGAGGAGGTTCTCTTTCGCCACGGGCTATTTGGCGATTACTTCCTCGTCATTGAGGAAAAAGCCATGACGTTGACGGTGGAACAGTACCTCCCGACGCCAGTGCCCGCCGATGACATCGCCGCGGCCTTTGAGACTCGATTCGGCATGCCAACGAAGGTTACAGGAGTTCCCTTTGGCACCATCACGGATTATCGAGG
>CALFHQ010000806.1 GCA_937876385.1 uncultured Pseudomonadota bacterium | reverse complement strand
CATGGATTCCAAAGGAGTTCTCGGGCTTTCTGGAGCGGCTTGAGGGGAGTCTGGATGGGGACCTGAAAGTCGCCCAACCTGACGAAGTCTTCTCCCTCGGGGGACGGGACTTCTATGTCCCGGACATCGCGTTTAGCAACGGCAAGGAAACCGTGGCAACCCTGGAGATCATCTGGCCCTGGCGCAAAATGGCGTTTGGGACCTACTACGAGCTGTTCAAGCGCCACGCGCCCGACAACGCACTCCTCATGGTGAGTCAGAAAACCGCCACCGCGACGTTCCTCAAGAAATGCAAGGATCCTCGAATCGTGTCCTACAGGAAGACTCCGCTGGCCCCGTCAGTCGTGAAGGCCATCAAGGCAGTGGCGAAGAAGTAGATCTTTCCTAGAAATAAATCCCAAATCCGATATTCCACTCGAACTGCGAGTCGTCGAAGCTCGCGATGTCTCCTGGAACAGAGACGTACTTCCGGTACCCGATGGTGCCTTCCAAGCCAAAGTGGTCACCGAACAGGAACATGGAGCCCACACCGGCAAACAGGGAGAAGAAATCCCACGACTTGTCCATTTGCAGTGCATCAACTTTCTGACCGTAGTTCAGATAGCCGGCGCCGGCATACACAAAGGGGAAGATGGAACCCTTCGTCAGGACGTAAAACCGTCCGAAGGCATCCAGCGAGTGCTGTTTCACCGTGTAGTCGGCATCCAGATACGTTCTGCCTTCCCAGGCGAAGGTGTACTTTGCACCCACCATCACCCGGCTGATGACGAAGTATCCGAACATGCCCCCCAGGCTGAAGGAGTCGGACGAGAATCCGCCACCCAGGCTGGCGACCATGTCCCCCTGGTGCAACTCACGAGCTTGGGATGGGGACGGTGCATAGACAATGGATGCGGCGACGATGAGTGCGGCCGCGAGGAATCGCTTCATGGTTGACCCTCCAATGGATCGGTTCGCTACTTGATGGCTTCGGGGCCCAATCGCTCCGCCTTGAAGCGGGCCACTTGTTCCTTCCAGGTTCCGATGGGTTTCTTTTGTTCCTTCTCGAAATCATACCCCACTTGGACAGAACGTGCACGGGCGTATGGAATCCCTGTGTGCCTGTCGAAGAGTACATACTCGAAAACGAAACTGGTCTGACCAATGTCCCCCACCCGGATTGAAGCCGTCACGGCGTCGTCCATGTGAATGGGGGCCAGGTAGTCAATGGAGACATGAGCGATGACCATGTCGAAATCCGTGGGGTTCTTGATGCCCACTATCTGACGGTAGTACTCCACCCTGGCCATCTCAAGGTAGGTAGCGAAGACGGAGTTGTTCACATGTCCCATGGCATCCAGATCACGGAATCGAATGGGAATGTCTGCCGTGACCTCGTATTGTTCATTGCTCATCGAGTACAACCTCCAGGAAGTTCCTTCTACCACATTCAATGCTGCGATGTCATGAGTCAACCATGGGCATCGCTGCTTCAAATTTCCAACAAACACGCCCTTGCGCATCCCCCGGGTTTCGTCTATGTTTCGTTCAAATTGAATCCGGTATAGAAGAACCGAACTCAAAATTGTCTTGTTTTGAACCCTAGATGGAGGACACCAATGCGCAAGATCTCATCTCTGTTTCTGGCCAGTTTTTTCTTCCTGGCGCTTTCCAGTGCGGCCTTTGCGGAGGCCCCCGAAATCAGCATCAACCCCCGCCTGCTCTTGCAGCCGCGCCTTGAATTGACCCAGGATGGCAACATGACCGGCGACGGTTGGGGAACCGATTGGTACATGAAGCGCGTCCGACCGATGCTGTCGGGTAACGTAACGAAGTGGGTCCACTTCTTCTTCGAAGCTGACAACCCCAACTTCGGAAAGGGCGGAAACTTCAACACGAGCTTCTTTGTTCAGGACGCCGTGATCATGTTCCGCTTCATGCCGGAATTCAATCTCCACGTCGGCCTGTTGCTTCCCTCTTTCGTGCGTCACGGAATGCAGGGTGCA
>CALFHQ010000805.1 GCA_937876385.1 uncultured Pseudomonadota bacterium | reverse complement strand
CTCGGCGTCGATTCCGTTGGGATCATAGATGCTGCCGGCGGAGTCGGACATGGTCACGACCTTGCCACCGAACTGGTTGACCTTCTCCACGGTGTACTGGGCCACGTTGCCGGAGCCGGACACGGTGCAGGTCTTGCCCTGGAGGCTGTCGCCACGGGTCTTGAGCATTTCCTGAGCAAAGTAGGTGGCGCCGTAACCGGTAGCTTCCGGTCGAACGAGGGAGCCGCCCCAGTTCAAGCCCTTGCCGGTGAGAACGCCGGTGAACTCGTTGGACAGTTTCTTGTACTGGCCAAAGAGGTATCCAATCTCGCGGCCGCCCACTCCGATGTCGCCGGCGGGAACGTCCGTGTTGGGGCCGATGTGGCGGTACAGTTCAGCCATGAAGGAGTGGCAGAAGCGCATCACTTCGATGTCGCTCTTTCCCTTCGGGTCGAAGTCGGAGCCGCCCTTGCCGCCGCCCATGGGGAGGGTGGTGAGGCTGTTCTTGAACACCTGTTCGAAGGCCAGGAACTTCAGGATGCCGAGGTTCACGCTGGGGTGGAACCGCAGGCCACCTTTGTAGGGACCAATCGCGCTGTTCATCTCAATTCTGAAACCACGGTTGACCTGGACGTTGCCCTGGTCATCAATCCACGGCACCCGGAACATGATGGTGCGCTCGGGCTCCACGATGCGTTCGAGGATTTTCGCCTGCTTGTACGCCGTCGTCGTCTCAACGATGGGCATGATGGATTCGACGACTTCCTGGACGGCCTGGTGGAATTCACGCTCACCGGGGTTCTTGGCGATGACTTTTTCCATGAACGCACTGACTACTTTGGACATTCCTTGCCTCCATTCTCCGAGTGCCTCTGTGGCGACCCGGGCTTCCAAGGGGTTCTAGAGTTCTAGGGTTCTAACCTCAAACCGGATTTCAAAGGAAATCCGGTTTGAAATTCAGCGGGATTATAGCAACACCAAGGGGCGTTGCAAGGGGTTATTATTTATTCTTTGGCTTTGGGATTTGGTAGGGATTTCGATGGGTTAGTGTGTGGTTTAGCCGCAGAATGTGAGGGAGCAATAGGTGCACACATCGGCGCAGCAGTCGCCGTTGCCGTTGCACGATTCATCGCACCAGCATCCGGCGGTGGACTGGCTCCCGCAGGCCCCGGCGCAAGAACCGCCGGCAACACAGACCCCCGCGTCGCAGGCCTGGCCCGAGGTGCAGGTACCGCAGGAACCGCCACAGCCGTCGTCGCCGCACTCTTTGTTGAGGCAGCTAGGGGAGCAGGAACTCTTGCACTTGTAGTCCACACAGTTCAGCCCGAAATCGCAGAAACCACAGTCGCCGCCGCAGCCGTCGTCCCCACATTCCTTGCCGCTGCAACTGGGTGTGCAGTTGTCCTGGCAGGTTCCACTCTGGCAAGAATAGCCGGGCGAGCACGAACCGCAGGAACCGCCGCAGCCGTCGGTTCCGCACTCTTTGCCGCCGCAGTTGGGCTGGCAATCGAGGACGCAGGTTCCGCTCTGGCACGACTCGTTCCAGTTGCAGGTTCCACAGGAGCCGCCGCAGCCATCGTCACCGCACTCTTTGCCGTAGCAACTGCCCTCGCAGTCAGCGATGCAAGTTCCAGAGTCGCAGTACTCACTGTAGCTGCAAGTTCCGCAGGAACCGCCGCAGCCGTCGTCCCCGCATTCCATCCCCCAGCAACTGGGTTCACAATCGGGATAGCAGGTGCCGTAGTCGCAGAAGTCACCCGAGTCGCACGTGCCGCAGGAACCGCCGCAGCCGTCGTCTCCGCACTCCTTTTCCAAGCAGTTGGGGACGCAGGTTCCGTCGGTGATGACGTCCGGGGGAGCGCAATCCCCCATGTCAAACCCCGTCTCCTCGCAGTTGCAACCCTGCTGGCACACTCCGTCTCCCACCCACTCCATCTGGCATTCCCCGTGTTGGGGGCCGCAGAAGGGGTTGAAAACATCGAGGTCCACGACATCCTGGACCGTGGAGTCGTCCACCCACCCATCGTCCGGGGTGGTCACATCCGTTGTGGCGACGAGCCCGCCTGTGGCTCCTGTGCCCCCGCAAGTGCCGTTGGAGCACTGCTGCCAAGGGCTGCAAGAGTGCAGCCAGACCCACTCGAGGCAACCACCGTTGTCGCGGCAGAGGAGCACCTTGTCTCCCTCGCACTTCCGCTCGTATTCGTTGCTGCAGCTAAGGGACGAATCGCAGGACATTCCCTGGGGATTGGGTCCCTCTTCTTCCGTGGTCTCGCAGCCAGCCAGGAGGCCAGCCAGGAGAATGACCACGCTCAATCCAAATTGCCATCGCATGGTGATCCTCCTCATTGTGCTGCGTTCATGACCTGTTCGGGGTGAATGTTGTCCACCCACTCTTCTCCAGAGACCTTGTAGCTGGCGCCGTTTACCGAGATCTCAACTGTTCCGTCCACGTTAGAGGCGTTTTGATGCGCGTCACCGTCGTTGTTCTTGAGGGCGGACATCTGCACTGAGTATCCCTTGGAAACGGCGATTTTGTCGGCTCCAAACAAGGCCGAGTAGTCCATGTTGTGATCTTCGGTCATCCAGGTCTGCAGACCGCTCGCATCGTCGCCGAAGAATTCGTTGATCTCATCGGTGTCCACACCGAAGGAACCGTTGAACTCGAAAGGCACCGCATCATATCTGGGGTCGGCTTCGTAGCGATCCGTCAGCCACTTGACCCCCTGGTCGGTGGTGCGAGTGACGTTCTCGGACGTCTCGGCGTCCACCGAGGTGAAAACAGTCTGCTTCTCTTCGGTGCTTCTCCAGGCCCAGATGTTGTTTCGAGTGTGCGGGTTGTCGGTGTATCGGTAAGTGGTCATCGTGCGGTTCAACGTGTGGTCGTTTTGCGACATCGTGTTGTAGCTGTGATCTTCTTTGAGGACCGTGCGCACGGTTTCCACGTAGTCCACATAGATTTCATGCCAGCGGGTCCAAAGTGCCTGCAACTCGCCGCCTGGGGCAACTTTGTATGTGACCACAACTGTTTCGTGCTCGGTAACCTGGTTTGAGATCGTTCGTCCGCTGGCTTTGTCCACATACTCCACCGAAACTTCGGTGTAGGTGGTCGTCCGGGTCTCTTCCAGGAAGCCGTTGATGAGAGTCACGTTTTCATTTCGGTCAGTCATTCGGGTTACGAACTTGGTCTGGGTGCCTTCATCGGTTTCCACCGTGTCGGCGTCCATGGGAGAGTCCGTGTTGGGTGCGGCATCCTGTTCCACGGGCTGGTACAGGGTCAGCTTCCCCTTGATATTCAGTGTGTTGCGCTCTCGGTTGGAGGTCTCCCAGCCCGCCTTGGGCTGAATGCTGTCCCACATTCGAGCTTCCGTCTCCCACGCTCCCCCGGCGTCCAGGGTCAAGGTGGCCACAGGGTGTGACTGGTAGGCGTAGGTTTCGTCAAAGGTGACATCCCCGGAGAGATCTCGATTGACGTTCACCAGGGACTCCTGCTGATTCCATGCAGTCTGCACATACTCAATGCCGGAGTCGATGTTGTAGCGCTCTACCACGGACTGGCGCACCGAGTTGTCGCCGGCAGCATCCTCTGTGTTCATGTAGTCGTAGTTGGAGATTTTCCCCTTCGTGAACTCACGAGTTCGCTTGTTCACGTTGGTGTCCGACAGCACCTTCCCCAGGGTGTCGTGGGTCAACTCGTTGAACTGGAGGAATCCTCCCTCCGCATCGAAGTTGCCATACGCGTCATACTCACGCAGCACCGCTTTGCTCGTGAGATCGAGTTTCCGGTCCAGGACCACCACTTCGCCCGGCGTGTAAGTTCTGACGAAGTATCGTCGAGCTTCCATTGGGACGACCTGAAGTCGCTGCCAGAGTGCTGCCGAGCCGATGGGGCCGTCGAACAACTCGGAGAGGACGGTGCGAACTACGGTTCTGTCCTCGGAGTTCATCGGGGACAGTTCCAGTTGGTTGGATTCGCCGAACTGGTTCGTCTCCTCGTCACATGCCGTAACCCAGGAGCCCAGCCAAATCAAAGTAGACAAGAGTACAACGGTTTTTCGCATCTCTTAGAATCCTCCGTTCGAGATTTACCTGCAAGAAAGCATCCCCGGGACGGGCGGTCAAGCCTTTTGTTCAAACAGATTGCACTGGCGGCTCTGTATATGCCAATGAGGGGCTCGGAAAATGCGGAGCGACCTTGACTTAATATCCCCCGGTTGTCTACTCTGAACCCTTCCGGGAGGGAACTGTCCCGGAGAGAAGACAGTCATCATATGAGTTGAAAGATATACTTTCGGGGAGGAAGGGTCGCATGAGAAGAATGCTCAACGTTACTGTGATTCTGGCAGCCGCATTGGCTTTTGCGTGTAGTACCAGCAGCGGAAACAGCGCACAGAAGGACGGCCATGGGGCTGATGGTACGACGGACATCGGTTTGGACGTTCCCGCCGATGCCATTGACGACGGTGTGCTTCCCGACCAATTGACTGACGTCCCTGACGGTGTTGAACCCGATCAGACCGATGCCCTGGAGATCGCCCCCGACGTCTTGGACAATGCCCCGGAGGTGACCATTGATGCCCCCGAGGACGGCGCCGTTGTGGACGGCGAGGTGACCGTAGAGTTCACGGCGACAGATGACAACGCTGTGGTCAAAATCGAGTTCTTCGTGGACGACGAATTGCAGGAGACCACGCAAGCCGACCCCGTTTCCGGGGAGTGGGCCCCCGATTTCGCCTGGGACGCAACCGATCTGCCGGGTGGAGACTATACCATTAAAGTAGTAGCGTGGGATGCCTCCGAGCAGAGCGCCGAGGACACTGTCACTGTCACCGTCTCCCATGCGTGCGGTGCCGAAGAAGATTGCCCTCCCACCGATGCGTCCTTCCTGCAGCCCCTCTCGGGCTCGGTTGTTTGT